>NZ_MJGC01000048.1 GCF_001746915.1 Desertifilum tharense IPPAS B-1220 | reverse complement strand
CCCTAACTCCCAATTCCCAACTCCCTTCTTCCCCAACCCCTAACTCCCAACTCCCAACTCCCTTCTTCCCCAACCCCTAACTCCCAACTCCCAACTCCCTTCTTCCCCCGTCTCCAGCTAGAACCGATCCTTCATCCCCCGCAGGCGTCTGAAAGTTTGTAGGGCGTCTTGCGAATGGGTGGAGGCTTGGAGGGAGGGGCGATCCCAGCGTAAAAATGGATTGGTTTGCTTTTCGATGCCGAGTAATGAGGGGATCGTGGATTCGTTTTGGCGGCGCATTTGCTTGACTTGGATGAAGCGATCTTTGAGATCGGGGTTTTCTGCGTCTACAGTTAGGGCAAATTGCAGATTCTTCAGGGTATATTCGTGGGCGCACCAGATGCGCGTGGAGTCGGGAAGGGCGCGAATTTTATTTAGAGAATCTACCATTTGGGCGGGAGTACCTTCAAATAAGCGGCCGCATCCGCCTGCAAATAGGGTATCGCCGCAGAAGAGTTCGCCCGGTTGGGTGGGGGGTTCTGGGGGGAAGTAGTAGGCGATGTGGGCGCGGGTATGGCCGGGGACGAAGAGGACTTGTGCGGTACGATTGGCAAAGGAAACGCGATCGCCTTCTTCTAAAAAGACTTGTTGACCGGGAATTCTACCGCGATCTTCTTTTCCACCATACACGCACAGGTTGGGGAAGCGTTGCAGGAGTTGGTGGTTGCCCCCAATATGATCGCTGTGATGATGGGTGTTAAAAATGGCAACTAATTCGGCTTGGAGTTGCTGGAGTTGTTGTAAGACGGGTTCGGCGACGGCTGGATCGACAACGGCGGCTATGTTTTGCTGAGGATCGTGCAATAGAAAAATGTAGTTATCAAACAGGGCGGGAATACGGATAATCTGCATGGGACTTTGAGCGTATGCTTTGGGCAAATCAAGGCAGAAGCGCAATGTTTAAAAATTTAAGGGCATAATTTTATGATAACTTTGCCCCAAACCGATGAATGGGTCAGCCCAACAGAAGCGACAAAATGCGAGAGGTTTCTTCAAACAACCCTATTATGGCGATTGTTGAACAAGCGTTGGCGAGTCAACAAGTTACGCCCCAACAATATTTTCAGTTAATGACGGCGATGTTAGCCGATCGGGTGACTCTGCCAGAACAGCGCAGCCAAATCAATCGCATTTTTGATGAGGTTAAACTAGGACGGATCGAGATCGTTTACTGGTAAGCTAGCCATCGGCAAAGGGTGACGATCGGCTAAACCAGGGTTTGAGGGCTAGATCCGCAGGCGTTCTTGAATCAATAGGGTGTTTGATCTAATTTCTAAACTGTTCCTGACCGTAGCAATCTCATCGGTTAAGATCCTGAAGGAATTTCCTCCCCTCCCCTCATCATTCCCTCCTCCATGAGTCAATTTAAGTCACAGGGATGGCTTCCCCCCTTGGGGTGGCGTTTGTTACTGATCGCGCTGTTAGTGTTGGGCGTCTATTTCCGGTTTGTGAATATCGATCGTAAGGTCTATTGGCGCGATGAAGCCTATACCTCGATGCGAATTTCCGGCTACACTATTGCCGATGTCACTCAAGAGATTTTTACCGGGCAAATTGTTAGCCAACAACAGGTGCAAAACTTTCAGCGCTTGAGTCCCGATCGCGGTTTGGATGATACGATGCGGGCGCTATCGGGGAACCCAGAACACCCGCCGCTTTATTACCTATCGGCACGGTTTTGGGCGCAGGTGTTTGGAACTTCGGTGCAGGCGATGCGGAGTTGGCCTGCAATTCTTAGTTTACTAGCATTTCCGGCGGCGTTTTGGTTGTGTTGGGAGTTGTTTCCAGCGCCGATGGTGGGATGGATCGCGATCGCCCTGATTGCAGTTTCGCCGCTTCATGTCCTCTATGCCCAAGAAGCCCGCCAGTATAGCTTGTGGATTGTGACTATTTTACTCTCCCATGCGGCGCTGTTACGGGCAATGCGGACGAATGCGATCGCGTCTTGGGCAATCTATGCGCTGACGTTAGCTTCGGCGTTCTATACGTTTTTGTTTACTGCGTTGGTGGCGATCGCTCAAGGTCTTTATGTCTTATTGATGGAACGGTTTCGCTGGACTACAACTCTGAGAAACTTCCTGTTAGCCGGGATCGCCAGCGTTATCGCCTTTTTGCCTTGGATAGTGCTGATTTTGACTAACTTTGCGCGGGTGCAGCAGGTGACAGCCCATACGGGGGCGCAGGAAGATTTGGCGTCTAAAATTACCTTCAGCGTGTTGGTGCAGCGGTGGGGAACCAATATTAGTCGGCTATTTTTGGATGGGGATTTTCGGGGAATCGATCTCAACCATCCGGTTTTAATTGTGGCAACAGTGGCGATCGCGATCGCGGCTTTCTATTGGCTGGTTCGCCATACCGAGACGCGGGTTTGGCTGCTGGTCTATTGTTGGGCGGGGGTAAATGCCCTAGCACTAATTTTACCCGATTTGTTGGTTGGGGGACGGCGTTCGGTGGTTCCTCGCTATTCAATTCCGGCGTATCTTGCTATTGAGGTGGCGGTGGCGTTTTTACTGGCGAGTTGGATCTCCGGGAAGGTTCGCCCCAGGGGACTGAAAGTGGTTGGACAGGTGCTATTGATTAGTTTATTACTGGGTGGGTTACTATCCTGTCGGGCGATGTCTCAGTCGGGGGGATGGTGGTGGAATAAGGCGAGTAATGCCAATAATCCGGCGATCGCGCGTATTATTAATCAAGCCGAACGTCCGCTAGTGATTGCCGATGCTGACCCCTATACGCAACAATCGTTTGATATTGGGGGGGCTGTGGGCGATGTCCTCTCTTTAAGCTATTCTTTGGACGATCGCGTTGAGTATCTTTTAACGATTGAACCGAATGTTCCGGAAATTCCCCCCGGTTACGATGTGTTTTTGCTCGATCCGGCGGAACCCATGCGGGCGCAACTAGAGCAACAATATCAAATTGAGACGGTTTACGAACGGTCGGGACGGAAGTTTTTAAGTAGAGTGGGAGATCGGTTAGCGCCATGAAAACAGCTTCAATCCATTCCTTGTTGCTAACCGATACGTTTTTACCCCATATTGGCGGGCGGGAGAATTATTACCACCATCTGTTTAGCCGCTTTGGGGGCGATTCTGCGATTATCCTAACTCCCGATAAAGTTGGCGACTATGAAGCCTTCGATCGCACCTATCCTTTACCCATTGTGCGGATTAACCGGATTAGCCAGGTGTGGTGGCGGTGGGGAATTCGGGGCTGGATACAATGGTTGCGTCAGTTAGATCGGATTTGTCGCGATCGCCAAATTGCGGTTTTACACTGCGGCTTAGTCTTACCCGATGGTTTAACGGGATGGTTGGTGAGAAAGACCTTGGGACAACCTTATATTATTTATACCCACGGGAAGGAAATTTTAGAAAATCAAAACCACCCAGAAAAGTCCCAACTGATGCAAATTGCCTTATCCCAAGCCAGTCGGGTAGCGTGTAATAGTCGCTATACGGGGAAACTCTTAGAAGCGGTAGGCGTTCCCCCCGAAAAGATTGTTCCGATTCTACCGGGGATTGAACCTCAGCAATGGTTAAGCGAACCCGATCCGCAACGGGTGGAGGAATTGCGCCAAAAATATGGTTTAGCAGATCGCCCGGTGGTTCTCAGCGTGGGGCGGTTAATTGAACGCAAGGGATGCGATCGCGTGATGGAAGCGTTTCCCAAAATCCTATCCCGTTTCCCCGATGCCGTCTATCTGATTGTTGGGGAAGGACCGATGCGATCGCAACTTGAAGAATTGCGCGATCGCTTAGGCTTACAACAGTCCGTCATTTTTGCAGGTGAAGTCTCGGATGCAGACTTGCGAGTTTACTATACCCTAGCTACCCTCTTTGCAATGGTGAGTCGCCAACCGCCGGGAAGCCATGAGGTAGAAGGGTTTGGGATTGTTTACCTCGAAGCCAATGCGTGCGGACTTCCGGTAGTCGCCGGGGATAGCGGTGGCGTATCTGATGCGGTGGTTCACGGGAAAACGGGGTTTCTCGTCGATCCGTTTAACCCAGATGCGATCGCCGATGCAATTATCCCCCTCCTCGCCGATCCGCAACTCGCCCAACAGATGGGGAAAACGGGGAAAGAACGCGCCATTGGAGAGTTCTCCTGGGATACGCGCAGCCAAGCCTTACAACAGCTTACCGCCGAAGTTGCCCAAGAAACCCAAGCGCGATCGCGAACTCGTGCGGCGATCCATACCCTCCCCTTGATGCTGCAACGCCAAATCTTTCGCTAATGACAATGCTAAACCGAAAAGGTAAGCTAGACCTGATTGGCGTTAACTCCGCTTCTCAACTCAGTAAGGCGCGAACGTGCAACACTCCTCCACTCAACCCAAAATTTCCCTTGTCGTTAGCGACTTATCAGCATCCGGCGTACTCAGATGGGGAGGTGCGGGGGTTCGTCCCTTTCTACTGGCTCAAGCTCTGCAACAATTAGGCTATGGGGTAGAAGTGGTTGGGTTTCAGTTTGGCGAACCTGCAACGCTTTCCTCGGAGTCGGGCGTAACCCTACAAACCGTACCGGGGGGCGAATATCCCCAATTTTTCCAATCGATCCGCCAACTCCTGGGGCACATTCAGGGCGATATTATCTATGCTTACAAGCCAAAACCAACGAGTTTAGGCGTGGCGTTACTCAAAAAATCGATGAGCAATCGTCCGGTGATTGCTGATATTGACGATTGGGAGTTAAGCTGGCATGGCGGCGATCGCTTTGAGTATCGTCCCAGTCTCAAGCAACTTGGACGCGATATTTTGAAGCCAAAGGGCGCATTGCGAAATCCCGACCATCCCCTCTATCTTAAATGGATGGAAGGGTTTGTCTCCAAAGCCGATCTTGTCACTACCCACACCCGTTTTTTACAAAAGCGGTTTGGGGGAACCTATATCCCCAATGGTAAAGATATCAACCTCTTTAACCCCGATCGCTACGATACCGATACCAGTCGCCAGCGTTATGGTTTATCGGACTATTTTATTTTGATGTTTCCGGGTGCGCCTCGTCCTTATAAAGGTTTGGAGGATGTTCTTGAAGCCTTAGATCGTTTAAACCAACCCCATTTAAGGCTAGCCATTGTGGGAGGGAGTCCCTATGATGACTATGACAGCCAGTTGATCGAACGATGGGGGCGGTGGATCATTAAATTACCCAGTTATCCTTATCAACAAATGCCAGAAGTGGTGGCTGCGGCCGATGTTATTGTTGTTCCTCAGCGCAATGAACCTGCGGCTTTGGCGCAATTTCCCCTGAAACTAACCGATGGAATGGCGATGGCGAAACCCATTTTGGCGACGCGCGTCGGTGACATTCCTGAGATTTTAGGAGATACGGGGTACTTAGTCGAACCGAACGCCCCCGACCAACTGATGGAGAAAGTTCAATGGATCTTGCAAAATTGGCCCGAAGCCCAAGAACGCGGGCGACAGGCGCGGGAACGGTGCGTTCAGCTTTACAGTATTCAAGCAATGGCGGACGGACTTTCTGAAGTTATCGCCCCAATGGTTGCAAAAATCCCGATAACGACTCTCTCGGATCGTTTGAGTAACCGGTGAGGTCAATGCGGTTTACCCCTCTATCATCAATGAGTCATTTCTCATAGGAAAGACTGGATGTCTACCAATAAGCTACTCTTTCGTTTCGCGTCTAAGTTCCCCGGTTTAATTACCCTCAGCGTCGTTTTAGGTTTTTCTGGGGCGCTGTTTAATGGGGTGAGTACGGCGCTGCTGGTTCCGGTGATTTTGAATTTTTCCGGCCAAGAGGTGAATTTACAAGGCGCGCCGCCTGCTTTGCAAAGGGTGATTGGTTTTTTTGAGGGGTTTGGCGAAAGCGAACGCCTCTGGGTGATGACGGCGGGAATTTTGCTGTTAATTATCCTCAAGAATGTGGCGAATTATTCGAGTTCGCTGGCGTCGAGTTACTTATCGCGATCGCTAGCCAATGATATCCGCCGCGAGGGGATACGATTGCTCTTAGAAGTCGATCTCGATTTCTATGCCAAAATGCGGGCGGGCGATATTGTTAACCGCGTGGGACAAGAGACGGATCGCACGGCGCGGGCGATTCGTTCGATGATTCAAATCGCCACAATTATAATTACTATTTTAGTCTTTTTAGCGATTTTAATTTCCATTTCTTGGCAATTGACGCTGGTTTCAACGGCTTTGCTGTCAATTGTTGTTTTGACGAATCAATATTACGTCCGGCGTTCTAAATATTTTGGTCAGCAACTTTCGGAAAATTCCCGGAAATACTCTATTGCGCTATTAGAAGTCATTACTGGCGTTCGCTTGGTGAAAGCCACGCATCGCGAAGCCGATGAATATCAGCGTTTAGACTATTTAATTGTCAATCGCGAACAGGCTGAACTGCAATCTCAGGCTAACTTTGCCATTATTAATCCCATTAATGAAATTATGGGAACTAGCGCAATTTTAGCGATTGTCCTGTTAGCTAGAACCTTCTTTTATACCCAGTTAGAATCGTTTAGCGCCATTCTGTTGACGTATTTGGTGGTATTATTCCGCCTATTACCGATTGTGGGTCAACTGAATAATACGCGCAGCGCCTTTGCTAATGCAGTGGCAAGTGTGGAAATTGTCAAGGAATTTTTACAACGCGAAACAAAGCCGATCATGACCTTGGGAACCGTTCCCTATCGGGGAATGCGCGAGGGAATTCGGTTTGAAAATGTCTCCTTTGCCTATCCCGGTCATGGGGATTTGGTGTTAGATAAGATTGACTTGTGGCTGCCAAAAGGGACAACCTTAGCCTTAGTTGGCGGATCGGGTGCAGGTAAGTCTACTTTAGCGGATTTGGTTCCCCGTTTTTACGATCCGACCCAGGGCCGAATTACGATTGATGGCACGGATTTAAAGGATTACGATCTAGGCACCCTGAGAAAATCGATGGGGATTGTGAGCCAAGATACGTTTTTGTTTAATAATAGCGTGGCGCATAATATCGCCTATGCCAGACCGGATGCCACAGAAGCCGAAATTATTGACGCCGCCAAACGCGCTAACGCCTACGAGTTTATCGAACAGTTGCCCCAAGGGTTAGAAACTCCGATTGGCGATCGCGGCGTGCTATTATCGGGCGGACAGCGACAACGGTTGGCGATCGCGAGAGCCTTACTGCGCGACCCGGAACTGCTAATCTTAGATGAGGCGACGAGTGCTTTAGATACCGTCTCCGAACGCCTAGTCCAAGAAGCGATTGATAATCTCAGCCATTCTCGCACAACTTTGGTCATTGCTCACCGCCTTTCTACCGTGCAAAAAGCCGACCAAATTGCCGTTCTCGAACGAGGACGCGTGGTGGAAGTGGGAACCCATGACGAGTTACTCAGACGCGATGGCTACTATACCCGTCTTTACAATATGCAATTTGCCGAACAAGGGCAAATGCACGCGCTAAACGGTGCGGACGAACGCTTAGTCAAAGCCTCCTACGAGTTGCGGACTCGCCTCAGTTCCATGTTGGGTTCCCTGAAGTTAGTCGTAGATGACTTGGTGGATACCCAGGAAGAACAAACTGAGTTAATTGAAGAAGCCTATGTCTCAGCCATGCAAATTCTCAAAACCCTAGAAGTGGTTGAGGAAACCCAGAAAATAAAGGCGAAATAAAGGGGAGATGAGGGAGTTTTAAGAAACCCCGATGCCCCGCTTCCCTATGCTACGATCGCATCGACCCTGGTAGAAATCGTTGACTTTTAAGCCGAATTTATTCTTTTGAAAAATCTTTATGGACGGTATCTGTACGCTGTGTAACGACCGCATGTTCGACCAACTGGTCGCCTTGCTCAATAGTATAGAGGTCATCTATGGGTCGCAAATGCCGGTTTGCATTTTTCCCTACGACGAACAGACCGAGAAAATAGCCGCTGAAATTGCCAAGCGTCCCCAGGTTTTTATCTACGACGACCAAGAATCAATCGACCGTTGGGATGAGTTTATGCGGCAAGCTCGTCCGGATAAAATGGATAGTACCAAAAAATTTCGCCTTTATGGTTCCCATCGCCGCTTTTGTGCGTTTGATGGGCCGTTTGATAAGTTTGTCTACATGGATGCGGATATCCTTTTATTGGATACTCTGGATCTGATTTTTGCTAAGTTGGATGAATATGACTGCGTTACTTACGATTTTCAGTTCTATCATCCCGAATTTGTCTATAACGTTCAATCTCCCAAACTGCTAGAAGTCTTTGACGAAAACCGCCTCCGCAATGAAATTTTCTGTGCGGGTTTCTATGCGTCTAAGCGGGGGTTATTTGACGAAACAGAACGCCGCTGGTTAATTGAACAGTTACAAGCCGGAGAAGCAGAAATCTTTAAAACGACGGGTCATGACCAGCCCGTTGCTAATTATATGTTCATGCGGACGAATAAGCGCATTTGCAATTTGTCCCACGTTCTCCCAGAAGGAACCGCAACCGGATGTACGGTGACATCTAAGCATTTTGAAGAGAAAGACCATGCTCTCTACGATAATGGCAATCGCGTGACGTATTTGCACTATGTTGGCATTTCACCGCGCATTCCCGAAGCCATTTGCGCTGGAGAAAATCTCAAATTACCGTACCGCGACTTATTTTTACACTATCGCTTTTTGCACGAACCCGAAAAGCGTCCTGTTTTTAGCGAACCGCCACCGGAGAAACCCAAAGCACCCCCCAGTTTATTAAAACGGGCGATGAACAAGTTAAAATTATTGCGTTAGGACAATTAGCATGAGTCGCGGTGTTTATATTGTAGCGAATGACAAGGTTTGCGAGAATGCGATCGCGCTTTTAAATAGCATTCGCTTGCATAACGCTGAAATTCCCGTTTACCTGATTCCCTTCAACGACGACTATCAAAAAGTTGCTACTCAACTGCAACAATCTCATGGGGTAAAGATTTATCCCGATTTAGCCTTTCTCAACCAGTTTACCGAAAAAATTGGCACGATTTTTGACCGCGACTTCTTAGCGCTTCCCAACAAAATGCGAAAACTCGTCGCCTGGTTTGGACCGTTGGATGAGTTTCTCTACATCGATACCGATATCATCGTTTTTGAAGATGTCGCAAATTCCCTAAACTACTTAGACGACTGCGGCTTCATCTGTTGCGACTATCACCACCGCAGCGAAGGGTTAAAAAATGTGTTTGCGCCAGATATTCGCGAACGGGGTATTTTTACCGAAGAACAACTAGGGGATGTCTTTAATAGCGGCTTTTGGGGTTCCAAAAAATCAGCGATAACCCAAGCGCGGATGGTGGAATTGTTGCAAGAATGCGCGCAGCATCGAGAATATTTTGATTTCTCCTCTGGCGTTACCGATCAGCCCATTCTGAATTATCTTATCCTGAAGCAAATCCCCCAACGCTGCAACCTGGTGAAAACCCCAGAAGGTTCGCCGGGAAGTTGGGCCGGGTCGAAGCATTTTCGCGATCGCAATTGGATATTATATGACCAAGAAAAGCCTTTAAAATATCTCCATTGGGCAGGAATTGCCATTCGACCGGGAAGTCCCTATTGGTCGCTATGGGAGCATTACCGCTATTTAAACGAAGCCAAACCCCCCGAACCCAATTTATGGCAAAAATGGGTCAATCGCCTGACCAAGCGGACAAGATAAGCCGCAAACGGGACGATTGAGCGAGGGATGGATCGCAGAAATTCAAGTTTATTGAGATGAGATGGGAAATTTATGACTGTTAATATTGTGACGGGCGTTGGTGGTTTTATTGGCTCTCACCTTGCAGAAACCTTACTAGAACGCGGCGAACAGGTGATCGGCATTGACCATTTTAACGATTATTACGATACTAATCTCAAGCGTCAAAATGCAGCACATCTAATTAAGCGCGATCGCTTTCAACTCATCGAAGAAGATATTCAAGCCCTCGATTGGGTTAGCCTGTTAGAAGGCGTCGATGTCGTTTACCACCAAGCCGCACAAGCTGGAGTTCGCGCCAGTTGGGGAGAAGGTTTCCGTTCCTATACCGAGCGCAATATCAACGCCACGCAGATTATGCTAGAGGCAGCCAAGGATGCGAAAGGCTTGAAGCGGTTTGTTTATGCTTCGACTTCCTCTGTCTACGGGAATGCTGAAACCTTACCGACTTCAGAAACTATTTGTCCCCAACCCGTTTCTCCCTACGGAATTACGAAACTAGCCGCCGAACGTTTGTGTTGGCTGTATCTGCAAAACTTTAATGTCCCTGTAACGGCGCTGCGCTATTTTACCGTTTATGGCCCTCGCCAGCGTCCGGATATGGCGTTTCACAAATTTTACAAGGCCGTTCTCCAGGATGAAGCAATTCCCGTTTACGGCGACGGTCAACAAACCCGCGACTTTACCTATATTAGCGATGCGGTTGCCGCCAATTTACTAGCCGCGCAAGTCCCCGAAGCTATTGGCGAAGTCTTCAATATTGGGGGAGGTAGCCGCGTGGTGTTAATGGATGTGTTGGCGACAATGGAAGAAATTGTCGGGAAACCCATCCGCCGCGACTACCGGGAAAAAGCAATGGGAGATGCGCGTCACACCTCTGCGGATGTCTCCAAGGCGAATCAAATTTTGGGATATCAACCCCAAGTGAAGCTAAAAGAGGGGTTAACTCGCGAGTGGGAATGGGTGAAGCAGTTATACGCCGGGTAGGAAGAGGGGAGTTGGGAGTTGGGAGTTAGGAGTTGGGGAAGAGGGGAGTTGGGAGTTGGGAGTTAGGAGTTGGGGAAGAAGAGATAGAAAAACTTGGTAACTATTAACTCAGCACTCTCTTCCCACTCAGCACACTGCTACGCAGAAGCAAGCTACAGCACTTTCTACTCAGCACTCACTGCCCACTCAGCACTCAGCACTCTCTTCCCCACTCGGAACTCGGAACTCGGAACTTTGCACTCACTTCCCCACTCAGCACTCAGCACTTTCTACTCAGCACTAAGAAAGGGAGACTTACAAATCCAAATACAGTCGCGGGGGACGAGTTCAGTTTCTTTGTGGAGAATTTCGTAGCCGAGATGGGTGAGGAATTTTTCCATCATGCGATCGCTCATAACGGAAAAGGCGGTTCCGTCTCGTTTTCCCATCAGGTTGTGAGGATAATCATTAAGGAATTTTTCCCAACCGAGGGGGGTGAGGATGTTGCTGTGGTGGAACAAGCACAGGCGTTTCCCTCGCATCAGGGGGGGAATTTGCACTAAGTAGTTATAGATGTCTCTGGGTTCGATGTGAACCATTGTGTCGTAGCAGAAGCAGACATCCATGCTTCCTGGGGGGATGCCGTTGAGGGTGAGGCCGTCTAATTTAACGTAGGAGACTCTTTCTTCTCCTAGACGCTGTTGGGTGGCTTGCAGCATTTCAGCCGAGATATCAGCACAGACGAGCTTCTGGCAGTGTTTAAGCAGTAGGGCGGCTGTTTTGCCTCCGCCGATGCCAATTTCTAAAACGGTATCTTCTGAGGCGATATAAGGGGCAATCAAGTGATTTTCAATCAGGGCCTCGTATTCTGCTAGGCTATTAGCTGCCCCGGCTTGTTGACCGATCCATTCATCCCCGATGTAGTTTTGTCCAGGGTGAATATTTTGCCAAGACTTGGCGTATTTGTCCCAAGCGTCCTCGTAGTCGATTTTTCCCGATAGATTTGTCATAATTGTGCCAAGTAAATTCTCTGCCGAGATAGGCGGCGAGTTGCTGGTTATGGAGTTGGAAAGAGTCACCCAGTTGGTGCAGGATGGTTTCGCTGACCTGCGAATAATCCCCCATATTGTATATGCTGTATTGCGCTAGCTGATAGGGTGGGAGTTGGAGAAACTCGAAGACTTGGTTCACAACAAGCGCGGGATTTTTATAGAATTCCTCGCTTTCGAGGATCAGCAATTGGTCTGATGGAAAATATTGGTGCCAGTATTTAAGCTGATCGAGGTAGAAGCTACGGGTCTGGTAGGTGTAGTGCTGATGGTTAAAGCTATAGTAGCTGCCATCGGCGATCATTTTTTCGGTTTCGCCTTGGAGTCGGGTAGTTTCGGCGGCGATCGCACTTTCTAAGCTTAACTCCTCAAACCCTAGTCTCACTTCATGGAAGTAGTGGGAAATGGTTCTCGCCACTGGATCGCGTAGTAAGGCGATCAGTTTTACATTGGGATAAAGCTGGTGGATGCGTTGGGGAACCAGGGGATGAAAGATATAGTAAGGACTGGCTTCCCCGGTAATGCCATGTTCAGGAAATTGCCCTTGGTACCACTCTACGCCTTTGTCAAATTGCAGATCGAAAAAATGGACTTCTTTGGTAGCGGCGGCGGCAATTTTGGGGTGTTGAATCAGGTAATTATAGAGGGAGGTGGTACCGCATTTTTGACCGCCGATGATGATGAAGTCGGGTTGATGATGGGTCATACGAGAGTGGGTTGGGATAGCGTAGCAGGTATTTCCCCTCACCCTAACCCTCTCCCTAGGGGAGAGGGAACTAGAAACCAGACTAGAAGTGAATTAACTCCCCTCGCCCTCTGGGAGAGGGGCTGGGGGTGAGGGCTACAGTCAATCACTCAGAATAGCGTAATCTGGGTTATCGCTTAAGGCGACTTCTTTGAGGAGTTCGAGGTGTTTGGGAAGTTGAACTTGGTTGTCAAACAGCCGGGTAACTCTGGCGTAGGCGTTTCCGGGGAGGCGGTTGGAGTAGTCGTCTTCTAGACATTCGAGTAAGGCGGCGGCGATCGCTTTTGCATTTCCGGGCGGAACGAGGTATGCTTCTTGGCGATCGCCAATCATCTCTGGGATACCAAACACGCTGGTACTGACGATTTTCAATTCAAATGCCATTGCTTCTAGCACCACTCTAGGAAACGATTCCTCAAAGCTGGCACAAACAAAGATATCGCTTAAGCCGAAAAAGTCGTAAACTTCGCGGGTTTCGGGAATAATTTGGACGTTTTTCAGGTTGAGTTTCTTAATTTTCTGTCGCAAGAACTCTAGATAAATGGTTTCCCTTGCACCCACAATTAAGTAACACAGATCCTCGGCTTTCCCCGAATATTTCTTTTCGAGTTGCTTAATGGCTTCTAAAAAGATGTGTTGTCCCTTGCGTTCGCAGGTGGTACCAATAATGGAAATAACGGTTTTATCTTCGCCAATTCCATATTTTTTCCTCAATTCTGACTTGGGATGAGTGCGGCGAAATTCATTGATTTTATCTAAATTCATCCCCCCATACAGGGTTCTAAATCTACCCTTAAGATCCCACTCATGGAAGATTTTACGAGTAGCATCGGCGACAAAGACGACGCGGCTAGCATTACTAAAGCTATCTTGGAGAACTTCGCGAATTTCATCGCGCAAAGAGTCACCAAAGAAATGATTCAGACTATTTTCAATCGTGCTACTTTCGTGAATATGCCACACGCTGGGGATGTTAAATAGTCTAGCGAGTTCCACTCCCCAGAACCCAATCATTGTGTTACTCACCACCACATCAAATTCAGAGATATCAATACTTTTGCCAAAAGCTTTTAAGCGGTTTTGATATTCTGCCCGCGTTTCGCGGATAATGGAAAGATCGCGATCGACTACTTTAACCGGAATTCCCAGTTTTTCGTATTCTTCGCGCAACGCACCATCTTGTAGGGAAATGACGCTAACCTGGCAATTGGCTTGTGTTGCGAAGTATTGTGCAAAAATATACGCCATAATTGGCGCGCCTTCTAGGTTCAGGTTATGCGTAATTAACAGAATTTTTAAGCTAGAAACCCGGTTATGATGGAGAAAATGCAGGGGATCTAGCTTCATTGTCATCGAGTCTAGATCGAGGTTTTCGTTAAAGTAAGGATCGCGGAAACCTCGGTATTTCGATAAAATATTCAGATGCTCTTTCGGGTTGTAATAATCGCCTCGCGAAGCACTGGTTAGGTGAATTAAGGTAGATTGAGGGGTATAAACAACGCGATGTCCGGCTTGGTTGACTCGCAAACAGTAGTCTACATCATTAAATTCAATCGAGAATTTTTCTTGATCAAATCCTCCCAAATGGCGGTAGAGTTCTGTAGAGGTCAGCAAGCAAGCCCCGGTGACGGCGGTGACGTTGCGCGAAACGATAGGTAGGAAGATATAGCCTAATTCTTCTTTGGCTAATTTGTGAAAGAGATGATCGGCTAAACCATTGTGGGAACCGACAACAACGCCAGCGTGTTGTAGAGTTTGATCGGGGTAGAGTAAGCGAGAACCGACAATACCGACACCGGGAATAGACATCCATCCCATCATTTCTTCTAACCAGCCGGGAGTGGTGGCTTCAATATCGTTATTTAAGTGAAGAACATAGGGAGTCTCGGCGGCGCTTGTCCCAATGTTCATTAAGCGGGCATAATTAAATTTATTTTCGGTTCTTTCGGGACGAATGACGCGACAGCTTAGGACTTTTTCGGCTTCGAGTTTCTTGAGGTAGTCGCGGGTTTTGGCTTCAACAGAACCATCATCAACGATAATGAGCTTAACGTAGCGTTCGTCTACGGTATTAACCAGACTATTGACGCATTTGGTTAACAGATCGACGCGATCGCGTGTAGGGATGACGATCGTTACCGGATGCTGCGATAGGTAAGTATTATCCCACTTTAACTGATGCAAACACAAATCGAACTGTTTGGCGATCGCAGGTAGGAAGGGTTTAGCCGCTAACCCTCTTCTGGCGATCGCATCTTCTATGGCACGATAGGCACTATCGAAGACATATTGCTTTTGGGTTCCGCGAGAGGCGGTACTCTCTGGATGCACCCGCCAATGGTAGCAGACATGGGGGATATGCTTAATCTTCTCATCGCTAGTCGCTTCCGCGATCCGCAAGAATAAGTCCAAATCTTGCGCGCCTTGGTAGCCTTTTCGCAGCCTTCCGACTTTTTCCACCAAACTGCGGCGAAACACGGCTAGATGATGCGTATAGTTGTGGGTAATCGCCATTTCGGGACTCCACCCCCCCTTCATCTGCGCGCCAAAGCGATAGCCTGACGGATCGATTTTATCTTCGTCGGTGTAAATCCAATCGACTTCAGGGTAATTTTCAATACATTCGGCGACGAGTAATAGCGCATCGGGGGACAAAAGATCGTCGTGATCTAAAAGTGCGATAAACTCCCCAGTGGCGACATCTAAAGCCGAGTTCGTCGCTTCCACAATATGACCATTTTCGGGCCGAAATACCACCTTAATGCGCGGGTCGCTGGCTTGAACTTCCGCTAAAATAGCTTTAACGTGAGGTTTAGTAGAAGCATCATCGGCTAAACACAGTTCCCAATGGGGATAAATCTGAGTCGTTACCGATGCAATCATTTCTTGTAAAAATTGCTTGTCCGTATTGTAAATCGGGACAATGACGCTAATTTTAACCCCAGTTTCCGCTAACTGAGCGGCTGATGTCTGCATTTGGGTCAAAATTTTTGGCGTCAGGCGGTTGGTTTCAATCCAGCGTTCGTAAGGGTCTTTGAGTTGCCAAGCATGGATAATATTAGAATAGGCTACCGTTTCTTGGTAGGCTTGCATTTGCCGATAGTAGCTGCGAAGATAGCGCAACAAAACAATTGGCGATAGGGGTAAACGTCCCTGTTTATAAGCGATAACGCCTTTACTGACTGCACCGGAAACAAAGGTGTAGGGGTTTAAGTTGCTGCGCCGAGAAACTGCTGCATTCATCCTCACCCGGCGGCTGAAGCAAGGAACTTTTTCGCCATTTTCTAATAGAACCGATAACCTCAAATCCAAATAACCCGAATATTTCGGATCGAGGCTAATATTCCAGCCAAACCCAGAGGCGCTAGAATTGGGAACATCCGCATAAACTTGCGCTACATCCGGTCGATAACTGCCGTAGGAAATAGATTCTTCTGTTGATTTATTGACCGATAAGAGTAAGGATTTAATGGGAGAGGATCGACTAATCACCCATCCAGCAATTAATAACGTACCGCTTGCATTATTTTCGGTTAACTGAGGCGCTTCTAGAAAACCTTCAAGTTCGCCAGTGGGAACAACTTCTACATATTCTTTGACAAACAGCCGTTTCACCTTTTTAGCGGCTTTTTTTGGCAATGTTAAGACTTTTTTCATGGGTTCTGGCGAAGTTAAACGCTTGTCTCAAAGACTGGAGTGATGGAGGAAAACGCGCAAAACCCACCTTAGCGGGTTGCAGCTATCGGCAAGAGATGTTAGTCCACGGTTTCATCTAGGGGTAATCCTACCAGTTTCTTAAGCCGAAACCAGGAAGACCGCATTTGCCAAAACTTACTGGTTTGCATGGCGGCAATTATAGCCTGTGCTTGCTGCGTTTGTTCCAGTTGAGACTGGAGTTGAGATTGGCTGCTGGCTAAGTCGCCTTGAGTTTGGTAGAGTTGCGATCGCACCTGTTGCAATTCCCCATTGAGACGTTCGACTTCGGCTTGGGTTTCCTGCAATTGCGCTATCGTATTCACCAAGTCTTGGATCACTTTTTGCGCTTCATCGTGAATTTGGTGCATTTGCGCGTCAGTTTCTTGCAGTTTCGCCTGGGTTTGCTGAAGTTCGGCTTGGGTTTGCTGAATTTTTACGTCTTTTGCGTGTAGCTGGTGGCTAAACTGACGCTTTAACGCCTGACGCTGCTGTCGTTGTTCCCGATAGAGGTTCCCCATCTCCAACCAGTCGAGGAACCCCCACTCCTTCGGGGAATAGTTCGCCGTTAGCCGCATCCAGGGAAACTCGGTTTCGCCGTTGAAGGGGGTGGCTTTGGCTTCGAGTTCTCGATAGAGTTCTAAGGCTTCGGGATAGTATTTTTCGATTAAAACAGGTCGATGGGAATGGGAAATGCGATCGCTCAATAGACTCAGATCGATAATATCAGGCGATGGGGGCGGGAGTTGCAACTGGAATTTCTGATTCAGCGCCGCAATCAACCCACTCGGATCGCGGACAATATGACTGAGGTTGATTAACAAGCACCGTTCTGGAGATTTTGCATAAAATTCCAGCATCTTCTGGTTGTAGTGCATCCAGAATTCTACCGCCCGTTCGGGATAGGCTTCAATCAGTTCATCGCTACCCCGACGATAGAGGGAGTCTACCACCTCCCAGGGCGAACGATACACCAAAATAAAGTTAGCTTGGGGTAGTAGAGAATGCCAGAAGTCTAGAAATAGCGTGGTTCTAGGGTCTTTCCATCCCCAAAGGCGGTGTTTCAGGTTCTCCTCAATTAAAGCTTGTGCCGTTTCGCGATAGCGGTCTAAAACTGGGATATCATCAGCTAGGGTTAAACCATCGAGGTCAAGACTTTGCGATCGCAATACGTTCTTATGGAACTCAACAAAGTCTAAATCCTCAAAATGTCCCTTCTCATTGCCAACATCTTCACCCACCAGACGGTCTCCCAAGTCTACCCCAATATCTTGCAACAAGGAAGCCGTCAAAGAAGTCCCCGAACGGTGCATTCCAATTAACACTAAAATCGTAGACTCGCTAGCCGTTGCAACTATTTCCCCTTGCGTCAGAGAACCGACGGTATCAACGGCCAAAATTCTTTCAAGTCCCCGACTATTCACCGCCTTAATGAGAAGGACATCTTCTGCTTTTAAACGATTTCTCGGAAGTCCGCAATGCCAATTCGCCTCGATAGGTAAGCAACGCTGAAATAATCGACCGTTCGTCCAAATTTGAATATCTTCAATCTGACTATTGGGGTTAAATTCTTCAACTTGTCCAAACAGTTCTATCGTTTCCGCAGTCCGCTTGCAATGGTTTAAAGTCCCGGCGGGGTGATGATACACTGCAATTTCATTTAGAGGTTTGCGCGGCTGTTTAGTCACTACATACAAGTCTTGGTGATAGCACAAACCTTGGGAAATGCGCTGATAGGTAAATTCGGGATTGATTTCAGCTAAAAGCTGCTGAAGATAGGCTTCGCTAACGTAGGTTGTCCCATACTCTTCCCCCGCTAAAGACTGGCTTTCGCTTTCTGGGATAAATTGAAATTCTCCCTGACTATTTGGCGCAAGGCGGATATCGTGAACGCTGAAAATCAGCAAACCTTGTGCGTCAAGAAAACCTAGTAGTTTTTCTAACCAAGGCTTAAAGGTGGCTTCGGGAATATGACTAAAAAAAGAACTGGCTAAAATACAGTCAAATTGACGCAGTGTTGGGTAATCTTGGGGTTGGGACGTAGAATACACGCCTTGAACGCCAAATTCTTCGGTTTGAAATTTAACCGCCTCCGGATAAATATCCGAAACCCAAATTTTCTCTTTTTCTAATTCTTGTAATAAAAATCGGGTAAATCGTCCGTAGCCGCAGGCAAAATCTAGAAAAGCAGAAATATTCTGAAAACCGTCAAAATATGGCTCAACAATTTGACGAACGCAGTCAAAAATTCGGCGACCATTCGTATAATAGCGAAGGGCGGCTTGCGGAGCATTCCCTTCTGCTTTGTTTAGCGCAAACTGATACATTTCATCCCGTTCGCAAATTGCCGTTTTAAACAGTTCTGGCGATGAAGTCAGTTGCTGAATAGTGGCTTGAATAACTGAATTAGAGGGATGGATCATATATTGATATTCATGAATCTTGGAGATGGAGTTGGGGTTGCCAAGGTTCCCCCATTAATGATAGAACAGCGGACGCATCGGTTCATTTATAGATGTCCTAACTGCCTTGGTGCTATACGAATCGATTAATAGCTGCCTCAATTTAGACAGATTTGATTTGCTCATCGCTAGAGATAGCCTGGGGAGCAACAGCTAAACTCGGTTCAATGGTAAAATCAATAATTCCATTCCCGCAGGTTTGCTGTTCCGAACGAACGCGAAATATAGCTGCATCAATACAACGCGCCAGGTAAACAAACTCGCCATCGACAATTCCAGAAACTCCCGCATTCAGGAAATAAACGCCGGAATGTAAAAGGCAGTTAAACCGGAATTTTACAACAATCGTTTGGTTCGCTTCAACTGCGTTCAAGTTATGGAAAGAGGGAGACAGGGAAGCACCGCCTAACTCTAAACCCGTAACCGTTTTAATCAACATCCCAAACCGCAGATTAGAAGCAGCCTTGACAAAGTGAACTGAATATGTGTAGACATATTCTCGCCGACCCATTAAATGATTAACTACCTTCCCGGCGGTTGTAGTAATCCGGGGTTCTAGAATATTTGCGCCCCTAGAAATGTAAGAAATGGTATTTTCTGGAGTAAGACTGGGGTCAAAAAACTCGCCTGCTTCTTTTTTGAGAGGATGGAAGCGCTTGGCATCTTCTACAACCTGCTTTGGCGTCACAGCAGTGCCGTTATTGAGGGTTTTGGCAAAGCTTTCGAGTCGGTTAATTTGGCGAATTTCCTCGCGCAGGCCGCTGGCTTTATCGGCGGGTGCATAAATCAGTTCTTGGTATTTAGAAACCACAAACTTCGGCGCGTGGTGCAACAGCAATTCGCCGCGATCCATTAAAATAGCGGCATCGCACAGTTCTACCACCGTCGTTGCTGCATGGGAGACAAATAAGACTGTACCACCGCGATCGCGAATATCCTCAATTCGGGCAAAACACTTGCGCTGAAACGCCTCATCCCCCACCGATAGCGCCTCATCCACCACCAGAATATCGGGTTCAACGCTAGTCGCCACCGCAAACGCCAGCCGGACAAACATCCCGCTAGAGTAAGTCTTCACGGGTTGGTCAAGAAAGCTACCAATATCGGCAAAGCTAATAATTTCATCCAGTTTGGCTTCAATTTCTTGGCGCGTTAACCCCAACAATTGCCCGTTAAAAAAGACATTCTGCCGTCCGGTAAACTCAGGATTAAAACCGCTACCCAACTCCAGAAGCGCGGAAATCCTGCCATTGACTTGAACCTCACCCGTCGTCGGCGTCAAGGTGGAAGCGATAATTTGCAGTAGGGTACTCTTCCCCGAACCATTGCGACCGACTATTCCGAGGGTTTGGCCTTTGGGAATTTCCAGATTAACTTCTCGCAAGGCCCAAAACTCTTCAGCGCGACTCCGACGGGGAAGTAGCAGTTCTTGCAAGCGGTCAATGGGACGCGCATAGCGTTTGAAGCACTTGGAGGTATTTTTTAGTGAAATAGCGATTTCACTCATGAATTGCGTGATATAGCGTGACTAGGCAGTGATGAGAAGCTTAGAGGACATCAGCGAATGCAGGGCGCAATCGTCGATAGATGTATAAGCCTCCTGCAAACAATAGCAGAGATATGACGGAAGCGGTTGCCCACTCTCCCTGGTGCGTCACTTTTCCGACTAAGATGAGATCGCGATAGACTTCTGCGATCGCAGCAAGGGGATTTAACCAAAAAATCCAGGTTTGCCAGGGTTCTGGAATCACAGAAGCCGGATAAACAATCGGCGTCAGATAAAACCAGAGGTTGGTAATGACGCTTAAACTTTGGGGAATATCCCGCAAAAATACCGTCAACCCCGCCACCAAATACCCCAACCCCGAAGTCAGCAATAACTGAGGAATCCAAACCAACGGTAGCAACCACAGGGTCGGGTGTAGCGTTTGAGTAATCAACCCCGTTAAGATAATTAACGCCATTAACCCCATCGAACTCTCAATAAAGGCGCTGAAGACCGGAACCAGGGGTAACAAGGTTAACGGAAAAACCACCTTTTTCACCAAATTTGGCTGATTAATCACCGAGGAAGACGACTGAATAAACCCCACCAAAAAAGCCGTCCACGGTAACAACCCCGCAAACAGCCACAGTCCAAAGGTTAAATTATTGGCGGGTACGCCCTGAACATCTAACTTGACCTTCAGAACAATTGAGAAAACGTAGGTGTAAATCAACAGTTGCGATAACTGATTGAGTAATGGCCACAAGTTTCCCAAAATCGAACCCTTGTAACGCGCCTCTAAATCCCGCTGTACCAAAGACTTGAGCAAATTCGCGTGCATCCACCACTCGCGGTTAATGAGGGAGTGAGTAGGCCCTTGGCTGGCGTGTCGAAAAACTCTCTTTTTTGACCAAAACACAATGCGTGCGTCCTCGTTCACCACAACTGAAAACTAACCCAACGCTTGCTCATTTCTAGAAAGGCCCTGGGGACATCGAGACAAAAGCAAGTCTTTAGTTTAGCGAGTATTCACCCAAACTCTTTTGCCTATTTTCCTCAAGATTATAGGAGGCGATCCCCTGTTTGAGGGACTATTTCAGGATTCGTGTTTTTCTTTCTGATTTCAGACTCCCCCTGGCGGTATCCGCAAGCGCTACGAAAATTCACATCAACCCCAAAAAACAGTATTCTCAACTACAGTTAAACGTTACACCCAGCACATATACCATAGATATTGAGAAGAGTCGAATACAGCCCGTGAAATTTGATTCCTATGAACCTGGGGACTTTTATGACGAAATGTTCCTCGCGAAGAACCAACCCCGTCCTCAAGCAGCCCCTTTAATCGAAAGAATCAACGCCCTCTCGGAGGGAGAACTGCTACAGCGCCAGCAAGCGGCACAAATTGCCCTGTTTAAGCTGGGTGTCACCTTTAATGTTTATGGCGACACTCAAGGGACAGAGCGAATTTTTCCCTTTGATATTGTGCCTCGAATTGTGGCCGCCGATGAATGGGAGCAACTCGAACGCGGACTTAAACAGCGCATTCAAGCCCTAAACCTGTTTATCGCCGATATCTACAGCGAACAAAAAATTATTAAAGATGGGATTATCCCCGCAGAACTGATTTACTCTGCTACGGGCTACTTAAAGCCTTGTATGGGCTTAAAACCGCCAGGGGGGATTTGGTGTCACATCACAGGCACAGACCTAGTGCGCGATAAGGACGGTCAGTGGTATGTCTTAGAGGACAATATGCGCTGTCCTTCTGGGGTATCCTACGTCCTGGAAAATCGCCGCGTGATGAAAAGCACCTTTCCCCAGGTGTTTCGGTCGATGGATATTCGACCCGTGGATGAGTATCCGAGTTATTTACTCGAAACCCTGCTAAATCTGGCTCCTCCTAATTTACAAGATCCGCGCGTCGTGGTTCTCACCCCCGGAATTTTTAATTCTGCCTATTTTGAACATTCCTTCCTAGCGCAGCAAATGGGGGTAGAACTGGTGGAAGGGCGGGATTTGGTGGTGGCGGATGGCTACCTGCAAATGCGGACGACCAAGGGCTTGCAACGGGTGGATGTGGTGTATCGTCGAATTGACGATGATTTTATCGACCCTCTGGCGTTTCGGGCCGATTCGATGTTAGGGGTTCCCGGTTTAATGGAAGTGTACCGCGCCGGACGAGTTGCGATCGCCAACGCCCTAGGCACCGGAGTTGCTGACGATAAGGTCATCTACGCCTACGTTCCCCAAATGATTCGCTACTACCTCGGCGAAGACCAAATTCTGGCGAATGTCCCCACCTATCTGTGTTGGGAACCCAAACAACTCGATTATGTCCTCAACAACCTCGATAAATTAGTAGTGAAAGCGGCTAACGAATCGGGCGGTTATGGGATGTTGGTGGGAACCCAAGCCACCCCCGAACAGCGTCAAGAATTTGCTCAAAAAATTCAAGCCAATCCGCGCAATTACATCGCCCAACCCACCCTTTGTCTGTCTCGCGTCCCCACCTTAGTTGATAGCCATTTTGCCGGGTGTCACGTCGATTTACGACCCTATATTCTCTACGGTAAAGAGATTTGTGTCAGTCCCGGTGGCTTAACTCGCGTTGCTTTAAAACGGGGTTCCCTCGTTGTCAATTCCTCGCAAGGGGGCGGAAGTAAAGATACTTGGGTGCTGAGGGAATGAACCCACCCCCAACCCCTCTTCCTAGGGAGAGGGGAGTAGAAGATTGCTGACCCTTTAAACGTTTAATTTCCCTATGTTAAGTCGCGTTGCCGATTCAATTTACTGGCTCAATCGTTATGTTGAGCGGGCTGAAAATGTGGCTCGATTTGTCGATGCCAATCTCACTTTAATTCTCGATTCTCCAGCGGGAATTTCGCAACAATGGGAGCCTCTGGTCGTTACCACAGGGGACTTGCAGGCTTTTCAAAACCGCTACGGTGAAGTTACGGCAGAAAATGTCACGCAGTTTTTAACCTTCGACCCAGCTAATCCGAATTCTATTCTTTCTTGCTTGCAAGTGGCGCGAGAAAATGCCCGTTCTATTCGAGAAATTATCTCTTCAGAAATGTGGCAGCAAATTAACTCCTTTTACCTCATGGTTAAAGAGGCGTCGCCCGGACAGCCGCTTTCTAAACTCCATGATTTTTATACCGAAGTTAAGCTTTCCAGTCACTTATTTGCAGGGGTGATGGATGCCACAATGACCCATAATGAAGGCTGGCATTTTGGACAGATGGGTCGCCATCTTGAACGGGCCGATAAAACTTCGCGGATTTTAGATGTCAAATATTATATTTTGCTGCCTTCGGTGAAATATGTAGGAACCACATTAGACGAAATTCAGTGGATGGCGCTGTTACGTTCAACCAGTGCTTATGAAATGTATCGCAAGCGGATTAGCCAACACCGAATTACGCCAACGGGCGTGGCTAACTTTTTAATTTTAGACCGGGATTTTCCCAGGGCAATTCGCTTTTGCCTCTTGCAAGCAGAGCGATCGCTCCATCAAATTACCGGAACGCCTCCGGGAACCTGGAGCGACCCTGTAGAGCGTTCTTTGGGTCGTTTGCGCTCGGAACTCGATTATCTCACGATTGAGGATGTCGTTCAGCGCGGCTTGCACGAATTTCTCAACGATTTGCAAACCCAACTCAATCATGTGGGCGGGAAAATCTTTGAAACTTACTTCGCACTTCATCCGATTGGCTGAGTTGAACTTGCCGTAAAACTCAGTACAATAAGCCGTTTTTAGCCTTTCGGAATGCATTATCAAACTGTTCACCGCACGACTTATACTTACGCTCAACCCGTGACGCTAGGGCCGCATCTGATCCGCTTGCGCCCTCGCAGTAACGGCTGGCAAAGTTTAAAGTCTTTCACCGTCGAGATTTGGCCCGAACCCGCAGGTTGGACGGAGTTTCTAGACTTAGAAGGGAATGCGTTAACTCGCGTTTGGTTTAAAGACTCTACGCAATCGTTGCAGATTACCGCTAAATCGCGGGTAGAAACGCACTGTGAAAACCCCTTTAACTATCTTTTAGAACCTTGGGCGGTACATCTCCCCATCGAATATCCCAGTTCGCTGTTAGCGCAACTGCACCCCTATTTCTATCCCTTGGGTATCCCGAAACCCATCGATCCGGGGGTGGTGGAATTGGCCACCGATATTCGCTATCAGGCGAATAATCAGGTGGTGGCATTTTTATCGCAACTCAATCAAGCGATTTACGAACGTTCCGAACATCGCATCCGAGAAACGGGCCCGCCGCATCCTCCCGGTATTACTTGGAAGGAGGGAACGGGGAGTTGTCGCGATTTTGCGTTGCTGTTTATGGAAGCTTGTCGGGCGGTGGGTTTGGCGGCGCGACTCGTCAGCGGCTACCAAGAGGGCGATCCAGAGGCGGAACGGCGCGATTTGCACGCCTGGGCGGAGGTGTATCTACCGGGGGCGGGTTGGCGCGGCTACGATCCAACGCAGGGGTTAGTGGTGGGCGATCGCCATATTAGTCTAGTGGCCCATGTGGATCAGCGTCAAACGGTACCGATTTCGGGCAAACTCCACACTCTGGGGGTGAAATCTGAGATGACGTTTGAGTTATCGATTCAACCGTTGGAATGGGTAGCCGAACAGGTGATGACTTCTTTGAAGTAGAGAACTTTTGCTGTTTTCTATCTATTGCCCGATGCGCGTTGCCGCGATTGACTTTAGTTTTGAGGAGTAGATATAGAAAATTTTTCAGATGATCTTGAATGCTAAAACAATGCTCGGTGCGATCGCCCTAGCAACTAGCACTTTAATGATAGGCTGTAACAATCAGCCTCAAGCCACAACCTCACCCCAGGCTTCGCCTAATCCGACTACGCCAACGACTGCTTCTAATAACGATCGCGTTAATCAATTACTGACGACCCGACAATGTTCGGGCTGCGATCTCCAAGGGGTTAACTTAGAAAGAGCAGACTTGAATGGGGTCGATCTCAGTAATGCTAATCTGGTCAACGCCGATCTCGATGAAGCAAATTTGACCAATGCCAATCTAAGTGGCGCTAATCTCAATAATACAGAATTAGAAAAAGCCAACCTCACCGGCGCAAACCTGAGTAATGCCACATTCCTAAATGCCGATTTGGATGATGCAATTCTCACCAATGCAAACGTGACGGGTACAGACTTTACCGGGGCTGATTTAGACCGGGTTACGGGTTTAAATCAACCGCGTTAGGAGAAAAGAGCTTTGTCTCGGCGGTATAACACCAAGCTATCCCTTCAGGGTCTTGAGTGCGACTCCATTGGGGAAAGTCTGGATTGAGTTTTTTCTTGCTGATGGTACTGGGATGAACGTTAAAGCGTTTTGCCAGTTCCGATTGAATCAGCGGTTTGAGGACGGTGGTGACTGGCGTGCGGGTTTTGAGTTCTGCGAGTTGGCGATCGATGGTGGATTCAAACTCAGTTTGGGATAAGGTCGCAAATTGCGTTTCTGTGGCGGTTGTTTGCGCCGTAGAGAAGCAGTAAATTAACGTTCCGCGATCGCTCACCTCCACATCCGCCGAGAACTCCTTGGCGCACTCTTGCAGGTAGCGCTGCGCCTCTTCTCCAGAAATATCGGCCTTCACGGCTAAATCTAGGGAGGTAACGTAGCCTTGATTCGCCTGAACCAGTTGATAAAACACCGCCTTGAGAAACGCCTGCTTTTCCCGCTTGCGTCGCTCTAGGTGCTTCCAGCTTAACCCAAGGGCGATCGCACCTATCCCCACTAGAATCCACTGCCACGCCACCGCAATTAGCCCAATCAAGAGCGCGACAGGGACGATAAAGGCGAGATCGACGGGGGGAGTTTCCCGCAGAAGTTTTTCTTCAGCCTGGGCCGTTACGGTGCTGGTTTTAGAGGGTTCGTCAATCATGGCATCAAAACTTGACCGAGTTTTGACTCAGCCTTCAACCTGGGTCTTGACTGGCCATTGTATCAGGCAATGCCTGGAAATGAGGCCTGAATTTCTCACCGGCCTGAAGGCGATCGCAAGTAAACCCTTATAGTCACTTAAAATTTTTTTATCAATCGGGCTAGAATGCTACCCAAGAGCAAACTTCCCGCAAACTCAACAAGAATTTTTGGCTAAAGCTTTAAACGAGAGCCAGGCCGTAATCAACGCCACCAGATCGACAGCCACCAATAACAAGGAGTGAGACATTTCCCGCTTGCCAAACGCCGCATCTTCATTGTAGACAACTACCGCCAAACTGACAGTAAGCTATACAACACTTTGCACGATTCCCAAGCGCATTAAAGCCGCACCGAACGCGTCGGAATTTCAATCACAAATTCCGTCCCTTGTCCCACCTGAGAATTGCAAGAAATTTGACCGCCATGTTTCTCGACAATAATCTGATAGCTAATCGATAAACCCAATCCCGTCCCTTGACCCACGGGTTTAGTGGTAAAAAAGGGATCGAAAAGTCGCTTTTGCGATTGAGCCGGAATCCCTCGACCATTATCAACAATGCGAATCAGAGCGCGATCGCCTAACTCAGCATTCTCAAACGCCGCACCGCTCGCCCACTCCGTCACAATCCGAATTTCCGGCTGAAAGTTCCGCTCCTGCTGACATCGCTCTTCCAACGCATCAATGGCATTCGTCAAAATATTCATAAACACCTGATTGAGCTGGCCGGGATAGCAGGCGACAGGCACCAGATTGCCATACTCTCGAACGACATTCACCGCCGGACGCTGAGTTTGCTCCTTAAGACGATGCTGAAGAATCATCAGCGTGCTGTTAATTCCAGAATGTAAATCCGCCTCTTTCATCTCCGCCTCATCAAGGCGCGAGAAATTCCGCAGCGATAACACAATTTCCTTAATCCGACTAGCCCCTTCCTTCATCGATTGCAACAATCGGGGAAAATCTTCCACTAAAAACGCTAAATCAACCGCTTCAATCTCCTGTTGAATCGCCGGAGCCGGTTGCGGATAGTGGTGCTGATACAACTCAATCAGCGAGAGGAGATCGTCAATATAATCATTGGCATGGGCAATATTGCCATAAATAAAACTCACGGGATTATTAATTTCGTGAGCCACACCCGCCACCAGTTGCCCCAAAGACGCCATTTTTTCAGTTTGCACCAATTGGGCTTGCGTGCTTTGCAGTTCGCGCAGGGTGAGGGCTAATTGTCTGGCGCGCGCCCGTTCTCTGGCTTCCGACTCGCGTAAAGCTAACTCCACTTGCTGGCGTTCGGCAATTTCGCTTTGAGCCTGTTCAAACAGTAGCGATTGTTGAATGGCGATCGCCAACTGAACGCTCAACTGTTGTAACGAGTGAATTTCCGTCGCCTGCCATTCGCGAGGCCCCCGACAATGGTGGGCAATTAACAAACCCCACAAGCGATTCGATTTTGTCTGAGCTGTCCGATCCTTGGTAGAGGATGTATTTTGAAAGATCGGAATCGCCAAGTTAGCCTGGACTTGCAAGCTGTTGAGCAACTCCTTATGGCAAGGATGTAAATCCGCAGTGCAAACATCTTCCACAATCCCAATCCGACCCTGTTGATAGAGTTGAACGTAGGTTTGTTGAAAGCATCGATCCTGAGTATCCAAATCAATAATCGGTATCCATTCCTCCCCCACCGATTCCACAACCACGCGCCCGCTCCAGTCTGGATTAAACTGATAAATCACCGTGCGATCCGTTCGTAAAAAGCGGCGAACCTCTTCAACCGCAGTTTTCAGAATGGCTTCACCGTTGAGCGAGGAGCGAATGCGTTCTAAAATTGAATTCACCAAACGCTGGCGCAAAAACTGCTGTCGCAGTGCCTCTTCGACTTGCTTGCGTTCGGTAATATCCATTGCTGTCCCGAACAGCTTACAAATATTCCCATTCGGATCGAATTGGGCTTCTCCGCGACTGTTGATATAGCGCATTTCCCCATCTCCGCGATAAATCCGGTGATCGATTGAGTAGGGAATGCCCTGCTGCACCGACTGGTTGACGGCTTCTAGCCACAAATCGCGGTCTTCTGGGTGGATCGCGTTCAGCACTTCGGGGAGGGTGGGGACGCGTCCAACGGGGTATCCGTAGATGTGGAACAGTTCCTCAGACCAAGTAATGACTTCGCTGGATGGTTCAAACTCCCAATTGCCAATGTGAGCAATCCGTTGGGCTTGTTGTAAAGCATAGGTCAATTGCTGGGTTGCCTGTTCGGCGTGTTCGCGCTTAATGGCGATCGCCACTTGACTGGCAATCGATTCTAGGGTGTTAAAGGTGGAACGCTCTAAAGGATGGCAAGCAAACAAGGCCATGACGCCGATCAGTTGCTCTTCAACCAGGAGGGGATATCCGGCAAAGGCAACCATCCCCTCCTGTCGCGCCCACTCAGGGTTGCTAATGTGCGGATCGTTGAAGACGTTGTTGGTGAGATAGGGTTGGCGCTTGGCTGCAATGCGACCGATTTTGTATTGTCCAACGGGGATAGACGCGTGGTTGCCGTTCAGGTGGGTGTATAGGCCGGCGGATGCTTTGAGTTCTAAGCAATTGTTATTGGCGTTAAGCAGCCAAATGCGAGCGAAGGCGGCATCAAGATGTTGGACGAGGGACTGACAGCAGCGTTGCAGTAAGCTGTTGAGGGAGCCGCTTTGGGTGAAGGATAGGCTAATTTCGGATTGCAGGGTTGCATGGCGCGATCGCCGGACTAATTCGGCTTCGTATCGCTTGCGTTCGGTAATGTCGCGCACGATGAACAGGGTTTCGTCAGCACCCATCGCGACGATCCGCGCTTCGTAGTTTCGCAGGCGGGCATCAGGTTCTAGGGAGTCTGGGAGTTGATACTCTAGGGTTTGGATTTCGTTGAGGGCGATCGCTTTGGCTTGGGCTTGCAAGAAACGTTCGGCAAGGGCTTGGGGGAGGAAATCCGAGATTTTCTTCCCCAGGAAGCCGTTGGGGGGAAAGGGGAGGTGAGTGTCTTTGGCTGGCTTAACTTCTAAATAGGTACCATCCGCCCGACAGCGAAAGATCGTGTCTGGAATTGCCTCGACTAAGGCAGTCTGTGAGGGTTGGATTGTTGTGGGTTTGATTTCAGTCACATCCATAAATCAGCAATTCGGCGGCGTTTTTGGGTGAATGTGCGGCAGGATGCCTATCGGATTGTTGAAGCGATTGAAGGCATCGGGAAACTCGCGATTCGCTCTGTTCAGCATCGCCTGATTGGATTTGTGAATGGGGTTTTTAGGAAATTCATAGGAAGATGCAACCGCTAAAATAGCTGGAATTAATTGGGATATAAACAATGGATATCATTAATATTCTGCTAATTTACATCGTAAATGTACAGAAAATTAAGATTTAACGGGATGGGGCGAGATCGGTACGCAGAGCAGCAGCAAATATCAGTTTCCTGCGCTACCGTACGTCCCGCAAGGGGACAGTCTGATAAAACCCTAGAATATCCTGGGGAAGGTTGAGATGATTCTGGGTTAACAACTGGCAAGGGGCTATAAAATTTGCGATCGCTTATCTATCGCCAGATAGAAAGCGAGAACCTATCTTTAATTTGCAATCGGAATTCTCGAATGTAAAGAGGGGATTGTAGCTTGATGCAAGACTTTGCTGAATGACAATCCTACTGAGGAAAATTTAAGTAAAAATACAACTATTTTTGTCCGTTAAATTACCGAACTTAACCGGGAACAATTGGAGAATCTTTGGTTTCTCTCTAGAGAAAGTTTCTGCTTGAATGCGAAATATTACGGGCTTCTCTTCTTCCTAAGCCGCTGCCTTGAGGGAGTTTACTGTTAAAAATTTAAAATGTCAATCTAGCTTCTGTAGCTTTTTAGGGGTTAAAAGTAACTTTATATACTTAAGTTTCATGAACTGCGCGATGCATTTGGGGGCTAAGAAGGGCGATCGCTCTCCAAGTCCTGCGCTAAAATAAAGGCCTCCAAACGCGGCGTTGGAGGCTTACTTTGCTTTAAGTTTTTGGTATCTCTAGTATGGGGAGTGGAGTTGGCGCTGGTGTGACGCGGATGTGTCAATAACTTGACTGGGCGAGAGATTTTGTAAAGTTTTTGTCAAGCTTTGCTGACTTAATTAAATAATCAATAAAGTGTAGCGCAAGCAACCCTCGATCTCAATCGTCGGTCTATACACTCTAGACTAGTGACGATTTTGAAAACTGCCCCTAAGCCCATTTATGATTCCACCGATTCTAAAAGAGAATGCGGTTAGTCCCTTTTGTTATTGGTCTAACGGCATTCAACAGGGAATGCGCTACGAGGGCGAGCTGTACGCCTTGATGGACTGTTTTGACTTTTCCGAGCGATCGCAAGCCTATCACAAAGCCTGCCGCCTGTGCGATCGCGGTCTCAAAGTGTGCTTAACGCGCTCGGAATCGCATTATCGGATCTGGATTAATCTTAAAAGCCTTGCGGCTCAACCGCAGCCGCAGGTGGCTCAACGGGAGTTACTCGCCCTCTAGCTTACTGCTAGTAATTGTTGATAGAAGTGGATGCCCACTAAGCGATCGATCTGTTTTTTCACCTCTTCTGGGAGAATATGCTCCATCGCCCACCGACAGGCTTTAGCATCAAGCCAAACTAACCGCTCAAACGTCAGAAGCGCGATCGCCGCCACCTCATCCAAGGTAAACTTAGTGCAGAGATAAGCAATTAAATCGCGAGCAATCCCAACATTACGGATCGCGAATGCCCAACAAAGCTTACTGACAGATTCTTCCAATTCGCGGATACTCATCTCCAATCCCCCTAAGTGTTGCGGATCACTATACGCTAAAATCTGCCTTCAGAGGGATGTTAATTTTACTGAATTTCCGCAAAATCAGCCCACAAAAAAACCCGGTTGTTAAACCGGGAGAGCCATCCGCTCAATTGCCAAAAAATCCAAATGTTATCGCTTGGGGAGAAGCGGAGCCGCAGCCACCTCTTGGGCCCCCAGTTGAGCCACAGCAGGCGACGGGGTAAGCGTCGGCACAGAATCTCGCAAGCGAGCCGTTAGCTGAACCGTTGTCGCGTCGTAAACCTGCGTCACCAGCTTGGGATAGAAACCAATGCCAATAATCGGGATCAACAGACACGCAATAATAAACACTTCGCGAGGTTCAGCATCAATCAGCGCCTCATGCTCTACGAGTTCCTTGTTCTCAGGGCCGTAGCAAATTTCCCGCAGCATGGAGAGCAAATAGATCGGGGTCAAAATCACCCCAACCGCTGCCAGGAACACCACCAGCACCTTAAACACGGGGTTATACGCATCGCTGGTTGCAAACCCCACAAACACCATCAACTCCGCCACAAATCCGCTCATTCCCGGTAGAGCCAAAGACGCCATCGAACAAGTCGTCCACATGGCAAACATCTTCCGCATCTTCAGACCCACACCCCCCATCTCATCGAGCATCAGGGTATGCGTTCGGTCATAGGTGGCCCCCACCAGGAAGAACAAACTCGCCCCAATTAAGCCGTGGGAAATCATTTGCAGAACCGCACCGCTCAAACCCAAGTCCGTAAACGAACCCAAGCCAATCAGCACAAATCCCATGTGGGAAATTGAAGAATAGGCAATCTTCCGCTTGAGGTTGCGTTGGGCGAAAGAAGTCAGAGCGGCGTAGATAATATTAACCACCCCCAAAATCACTAAAACGGGGGCAAAGATAGCGTGAGCATCCGGCAGCATACCGGCATTCATCCGCACTAAAGCATAACCGCCCATTTTCAACAAAATCCCCGCCAGCAACATGTGAACGGGTGCTGTTGCTTCCCCGTGAGCATCCGGAAGCCAAGTATGTAACGGGAAAATCGGCAGCTTCACCGCATAGGCAATTAAAAATGCGGCATACAGGAGCAGTTCTAGCCGAATGGGATAGTCTTTAGCCGCGATCGCGCTCATATCAAACGAAACCTGATCGCCAAAGAACGCCATTGCCAGCGCCGCCACCAAAATAAACAGCGAACCGCCTGCGGTGTACAAAATAAACTTCGTCGCCGCATACAGCCGCTTTTTACCGCCCCAAATGGACAGCAACAGGTAAACCGGAATTAACTCCAGTTCCCACACCAAGAAAAACAGCAACATATCCTGCACGGCGAACACGGCAATTTGACCGCCGTACATCGCCAGCATCAGAAAATAAAACAGTTTCGGCTTCAGCGTCACCGGCCAAGCCGCCAGCATTGCCAAGGTTGTGATAAACCCCGTCAAAATCACCAACGGCATTGACAGGCCATCCACCCCAACCGACCAATTTAAGTCCAGTTGCGGCACCCAAGCATAGCGTTCTACCATCTGCAAACCGGGTTCGTTTAAGTCATACCCGGTATAGAAGGCATAAACAATCAAAACAAAATCAATCAAACCCACCGTTAAGGCATACCACCGTACCGTTTTACCCTCCTTATCGGGTAAAACCGGCAGCAACAACGAAGCCGCAATGGGAAACAGAATAATTGTGGTTAGCCAAGGAAAATTTGCAATATCCATTGCCAAGAGGTAATTGAGGGTTGACAGTGGACTGTTGGGTCGCTAGCGATCGCCAACAGTCCCTTCTGGCAAGCGAGTCTTAACTAATTCCAGAGAAAATGACCAAACCCAAAACCGCTCCAAAAATAATCAGAGCATAGAATTGAGCGCGTCCTGTCTCCAGGTACTTCAGACCTTCGCCCGTTACCAGGGCAATTAATCCCGTCAGGTTAACCGCGCCATCCACCACTCGGAAGTCTACTTCCATCACTTGTCGAGCAAGGCGACGCAGACCGAGTACAAAGACCCGATGGTAAAGGTCATCAAAGTACCACTTATTGAGCGAGAACTGATACAGGGGTTCGATCTGTTTGGCGATCGCGCTAGCATCAATTTTCCGACTCAGATACATCAGCGACGCCAGCGTAATCCCAATTAAGGCAACCCCCACCGAGGAACCGCCCATAATCAGGAATTCCGACCAGTCAAACTCGCCTGCGTGTTCTGCGGCTTCTACCACCGCTTCGCCTGGAGGATAAACGAACGCTTCAAAGTAATTGGCAAACGGCGTTCCCACCAAACCAATCAACACCGAAGGCACCGCCAGCAGCATCAACGGTAAGGTCATCGTGATGGGAGATTCGTGAGGCGAATCGCTGTGATGATGGTCGTGGCTGTGGGATTCGAGTTCCTTCACATCCATCGCGCCCGGTCCAAAGGCGGGTTCTAGGCTATCGACTGCTGATGCTGCCAATAACTCCGCCTGAATCGCCTTGTCGGTGCCTCGGAAAGAACCCTCAAAGGTCGAGAAATACATCCGGAACATATAAAACGCGGTAATCCCCGCCGTCAGCCAACCCACCGCCCACAGCGCCGGATTTGCCTCAAAGGCACTCGCGAGGATTTCATCTTTTGACCAGAATCCAGCAAACGGGGGAATCCCGCAAATTGCCAGCGTCCCGATCAAAAAGGTCAGGGCCGTAATCGGCATATACTTCCGCAGACCGCCCATCAGTCGCATATCCTGCGCTAAAGCGGGATTATGACCGACAACGGCTTCCATACCGTGAATTACCGAACCGGAACCCAAAAACAGCATCGCCTTGAAATAGGCGTGCGTCATCAGGTGGAATAGGCCGGCGCTGTAGGCCCCAATGCCCATCGCCATCACCATGTAACCGAGTTGGGAAATGGTGGAATAAGCCAACCCTTTTTTAATGTCATTTTGGGTAATCGCGATCGATGCCCCTAAAAAGGCGGTAAACGCCCCCGTCCAGGCAATGACATTCATCACCGCCGGTAGCGGTTCAAACACCGGATACATCCGGGCAATCAAAAAGACGCCCGCCGCCACCATCGTTGCCGCGTGAATCAGCGCTGAAATGGGGGTGGGACCTTCCATTGCGTCGGGCAGCCAGACATGCAAGGGGAATTGCGCCGACTTCGCCACCGGGCCGAGGAAGACCAGAATTCCGAAGAGGGTCGCTAAACCTACGCTGAGATAGCCATCTGCCACTAGCGCTTGCAGGTTCGCGCCAATTTCCTCGAACTCGAAGGTACCCGTCGCCCAGTAAAGACCTAGGATACCGAGTAGCAGACCAAAGTCTCCCACGCGGTTAACCACAAAGGCTTTTTGGCAGGCTTCGGCTGCGGCTTTGCGGTCGTACCAGAAACCCACCAGGAGGTAAGAACACATCCCGACGAGTTCCCAGAAGATGTAAATCTGGACGAGGTTAGGACTGATGACTAGCCCTAACATGGAGGAGCTAAATAAGCTCAGGTAAGCGTAAAAGCGGACATAGCCTGGATCGTGGGCCATGTAACCATCGGTGTAAATCATCACCAGGAAGGCTACGGTGGTCACGATCGCCAACATGACAGCCGTGAGATGATCGATGGTGTATCCCATCTTGAGGTGAAAATCACCCGCTGCTGCCCATTCTAAGGTTTGAGTAAACGGTGCGTGACCCTGAATTTGACTCCAAAGCAGCGCAAACGACAGCACCATTGCTGCACCCAGCAGCGAGACAATGGCTACGGCGTTGATTTGCCGTAGCTGATTAGTCATTTTGTTTAACGAGATTAGACCTATGCCGACCAGCATGGCCCCTAATAAAGGCAGGACTGGTATCAACCAGGCATATTGATAGAGAAATTCCATCACTAACGCCTACTTTAGATTTCTTCACTATTTTGGCAAAACCGCTACTCATTTTGACACACAGGCTGCCGGCTTGGCGTAAAGTTCGCGTTAAAATCCCCCGACTGACAGGCCAAAGACGGGGGATTTTGTCAAGGGGATGTTCTCCGGGAGACTGCGTAGGCGTTGGCAAAATGAAGACGGGAAACAGCGGTTATCCGTCCGCAGCCTGGAGAGTAGGGTTTTACAAGGTGGCGATCGCGCCTAACGAGCGATGAATAAACGAGGATGCAAAAATTTTTTTCTTATGTAAGGAAAACCGCAGACTCTTGAGTTGACCAATAAGCGGGTTCGGGTTTGGCGCTGTAGCTTAGGGCGATCGCTTCAAGCTGACGGCGCAAGTCGTCGCTGCTGTGAAAGCCTTCTAAGCGATGCCGGATTTGACCGCGATCGAGCAAAATCAGGGTGGGTAAGGTGGTTAATCGGTAAGTATTGGCGAGTTTTAAGCTTTCGTCGGCATTGATCCCGACAATTTTAATTAAATCTCCCCATTCCTCTTGAAAGCGCTTCAAAGCGGGGGGAATTAACCGACACACTCCGCACCAAGGGGCCCAAAAGTAAATTAAAACGGGGGTGGAAGCTTCTAAAACTTCTTTGGGAAACGAACGTTCGCTGATTGACAGTATCATGCTCCCTCAGTTTTTTTATGTGCATTTTTATGGATTTGGGATCATGCTACATCTATTTGGGATCGTTTGAGTCACTGAATTTCACCGAAAATGGGGATCTTCTGAGAATTTATTTTCTTTACCAGGGAACTCGACTGGTTGCGACCATCAGAGTCGGGTGAAGCCACCACAAAAGCGCCACAAAAACAACTACCCCTAGATAGGCCGGACGCAAAAATTCGTCAACTTTTAAGGTTTGCCGTCCGTCCCAAACCGCTTGAAACGGCACAATCGAAGTTCTGGCTTTCACCGCTTCAAAAGCTTCGCCGTACCGCATTTGCCAGCGGCGATCGCCATGCCAAACGCCGAATACATGATGTAGTATCAACCCCAAAGAGGTGACAACCATAAAAGTTGTCCCCAACCACAGCGTATGAGCAATACACCAAATAATCTGTCCCACCATTTGCGGGTGTCGAGTAATCCGAATAATCCCCGTTTCGTAGAGATGAACCTCCGGTTTGGCGATCGCCGCAATCTCCAATAAATTAAACGTCGCCGGATACAGAAAAATAAACGAAATAGCCGATAGCCCCCAAACCAGCGCCCTCACCCCAGGCACATCTTGCACCTGCCATAACTGCACCCCATCGTAGCGGTGATTGAAAAAATACACGATCAGCACCACCGCTAGCGGCAAACTTACTAATGCGAACAACACGCGATACAGGCGAGCGCCCAACAGCTTTTCGCCGCGCGGACGCAGGGCTGCTAAACCGCTGTGAGCCACCGCAAAACTTGCCAACAAACCCAACATCATCCAGTGGGAATTGACCATAGACCCAGAAACATCAGCCATAGCAATCTCGTTTTTGCCCTCAGAAAACCAAGTCTATCTCGAATTGTCGCAAATCTAAGAGGTATAGCCCGCCGCGATCCTGGTGAAACACACTCGCAATTAAACCCGAAGTTTGATAGGGAATCAGGGCCTGCAACCCCCTAAAGTCCTCTAAATCCAGCCGCCCCACCACGGTTCCTTCCCCATCCAACAAAACAATCCACCCGCTGCGATGACCGACAGCATACCCCCAAGACGTAACCGCCACACACACCGGAGGCGCTAAATCTAAAACAATGCGACGCAGACGAAACGGCTTTAAATCGAGCAAGATCAGTTCCGTCGTATCGGCAAGCGTGGGATGGGGCGCGATCGCCAGCAATTGATAGGGACTGTTGCCCAAAATCGCCCGATCCATCGAAACCGGCAAACGCCAAACCCCGATCGAAGTCTGGCGTCGGGTCAAAATTTGAATCAGTGTTTCCGTTGGCGACACCGCCGCGATCGCCGCGATATGACGAGAATCGAGCGCCAATAACTGCCGGGGTGCCAGCGACAAATTCAAGCCCGTCTTCCGCCGCCTAGACCCCGTTAAAGGCACAATTTGGAACTCGCTGCCTTGAAGAGGTTGCCCCTGCGTTGCTGTCGCGATCCAACGTCCTTGGGGTTCAACCGCCGCAATCCGAGGGCTGGCAAACTGGGCGACTCGCTGCGGTGTCGCCTCTAGCCCCCATAACTTCAAATCGTAAATCTCTTGCTCCGTCACTGCCAAACAGCCCCGCTGATAGGGCAGCAACGCCTGAATGGGAGCTTTGAAATTAAAGCTTTGACGCGACACATAACGGGTGAGCGTCGTTTGCGTCGCCCAAATCAGTTGCTTGTCTACAATCGCTATCCCGACAATGGGCGATCGCACCGTCCCCAACTGGCGCACCCCCTCCGCCTTGCCCTCAGTCCGCAGCCGACCTTGAATCGGGGAAAACCCCACCTTCTCACTCTGCTCGCGCGGCGCTTGCCCCTCCAGCCAACGAGCCTGTGCCTCTAACAAAGCCGCTAACATCTCGCTAGCGCTATGAAAGCGACGGCCGGGCAACTTTTGCAGCGCCTTGAGAATGCACCCGTGAAACTCCGGCGGAACCTGCGGCGGGATCTTCACCGGCTGATTGAGATGCGCCGACATTAACTGCCCAGGCGGCCCAGAAAACGGGCGATAACCGGCCAGCAACTCAAACAGCATTACCCCCACCGCGTAAAGGTCAGACGCCGGAGAATACTGGCCGTAAAAGCGTTCGGGAGCCATATACGCCGGGGAACCCGTATTTCCCGTTTCCTCCGCCAACTCCTGAGAGAGGCGGGCAATGCCAAAATCGGAAATGCGGGCTAACCATCCTCCGGGTTTAGCCGTCAGCAAAATATTTTCCGGCTTGATATCGCAGTGAACGATCCCCCGACTGTGAGCGTGTTCTAAGCCCGCCAGAAGATCGAGCGCTAATTTTAAGCCAGACTCAACCCAGGGCGCGGCCTGCATTTCCATCAGTTGCCGCAACGTTCCGCCCTCGCAATAGTCCATCACCAAATAGCGACCCGTGCGCGTATGTTCCAGGGAATGGCAGGTGACAATATTGGGATGCTGTAGCAAGAGTAAAAAGCGCAGTTCTCGTAAAAACTTATGGGTGGGGAACCGATGTCGGTCTAAGTTTTTCAGCGCAAAAATTTGACCCGTTTTGCGATGACAACCGCAAAACACCTGACCAAATTGGCCTTGTCCAACTAATCCTAAAATTCGATACTTGGAAATTTTCAAGGTCAAGTTTAGGGTTTGTGCAATGGTTACTGTCCTAATGTTTGGTGCATCCGCGCCATTACAATCTCAGCCCGCTATTGCCTTGCAAGCTGAGAAAAACGACCATTGGCGAAGACGGCTAACTTTGTGCCAAACGTTGCATCATCTCGTCGTGGCTTAAACCATCTTGAACCCAACTTTCAACCGGGCGCAGTCTGTCCGGTAAGCCGAGGATAAAACGATTGCACGATGCGCCCAGAGATTCGCAATCCGTTTGGACGCAATGTAATTCTCGGTTGCTCAGTTGACTGAAGAAGGCACTAAAAATCCCAGCATCAAGGTGACAAACGGGACGATTGCCTTTGGGGGCGTGGGCTGCAAAGGGAGAGTTCCAGGTATTGACCAGCAAAAAGCCCAGATGTTGGTGGGTTTGGTCTAGCTCAATTTTGCCCCAACCGTGAACGATCCAGCACTGTTGCAAGCATTGAATAAACTCCACCATTGCCATATCGCTGACGGCGGTTTTATAGTATTCGGCAATTTCTTCGCAAAACCGAGCATAGAAGTTTTTTCCCCACCACCGACCGCAGTTAAACAATACCAGTCCGGTGGCTTGACCTGTTTCTTTATCTAAACCGGAGTAAATCGCTTGAATTAGGGTTTCGGGCATTGCCAAAAGACGATTGCCTCGACGATTTTCGAGCAGTCCTAATTCTAAGTCGCTACGGACGTAGGCATCGATGGCGAAGTAGTTTCCAGGGATGCGGTTGTCAATGAGGAGATCGGCAACGGAAATCATAGGTCAATTGGGGGGTAAATACACAGGAAAATCGCGATCGCCCTTACGATTTTGGCTCGCTGGCACCTTCAAGCTTCAGTAAAGAGGTTTGAGCCAGCACCAAAGCGGGCTTGAGGAGGTTAATTTGCTTGGCTGTTAAGGATTGGGCCAGTTGTTGGTTTAACAGCTTATAGAGGGCTGAATCAATGGGTTGAGTTTTATAGGTCTGAATGCTTTGAGCCAACCAACCCAATAAGCGTTCTTTGACAAAGGCTTCATCGTTGAGGAGCATTGCCATTGCACAGTAGCGCAGCATCAGCAGGGCGTTTTTAATACTGCGTTCTAGGGTATCTTTAGACTCTTGGGGAAATTGAGCGGTGAGTCGATCGGCGACGGTTTGCATGATGTCAATTTCGCGATCGCGGATCTGTCGGTAAACTTCTAACCGTTCCGGTAAAGACTCCACATATTGGCTTAATACGGTGAGTTCTTCCGGTTTGAGGTATCGATTTTCCGCTTCTTCAAACAGCGTTTCAAGTTTAGGGTGCATAAGTTGTCAACCATAAGAGTGAGTTCGCAGCAAAGCCCCACAGAGGCTGCTCTAGAGAGACTGTTAACGATGCCGTTGGGAACTGAGCCATCTCGCCGGACGCTTGGACAGCTCGATGCGCCCATCGGGTTCCAGCCCCAGCCTCAGCACGCCGAGCTTTACCTCTAGTTCTCAGTATTCCCAATCTCTAAGCGCTTAACTCAGAGCGGATAAGGCTTCTCAACTTAGAATAAATCCGAAAAATCTTCGAGCGTAAACTCATTTGAGGGCGGCACAGCCGTGTCTAAGTCAATCTCAGGTTCGGCAACCGGGGAAGCCGCTAGGGGTTGACCTTCCCAAGGAATGCAGCTCAAAAATTGCGAAACCTTCAAGGTTAGGGCTAAAGGCTCGCGACTGCCTTGTTGAACAGCCCGTTTGATTTGCTGCACTTCAACGGAATGTCGTTCCCAATTAATGCCAGCAAAAAAGTCACCCACGGACTGTTTGAGCCAATGTTCCGGCGGGGCGATCGCCGATTTACCATTCGTAGGATTAAGGGTTAGCTGACTCATCCGAGCCTTTCTCCGGCGCGTAAACGTTTTTCAATATCGCGAGCGGTTGCGCCTTCGTTGAGCCAGAAAGCGGCCGCATCAATGCGATCTTTGCCCCCAATCAGGAACTTACAATAGGTTTCGCCCATTGAATAGCATTGAATTTCAATGCAACTGAGTTGTTTTTTCACCAACTCGGTAAAAAAGCCTGCAAACAAGCCTGCGTAGATATGACAGACGGGTTTGCCAACATCGCCCAAGCTGCGAGCCACCGCCGAGTCAAACAGGTTAATGAACATAAATCCCTGTTTGCGATCGCCCATATCCACTTCCCAACGGCCCCAACCTTGGGAGGTAAACGGCCACCACCAGGTTTCGAGGAGAAACATGAGGTTGGTTTGGCGGATATTGCGATCGAATTCCTTTTCAAACCATTTTTCAAAAAAGAAGGCATCTTTTTGTCCCCATTCACAGCCAATGGTGTACATAATGGCGGCTGAGGCATCGCCGACTTCTTCTTCTAAACCCTCTACTAAACCAATAATAAAATCTTCGCTAGTCAGAACATTTTGAGCTTCGTTCCAGTCTACAAGCGTGCCTTGCTCTGGCTGAAACTGGAAGAAATCGCGAAAACCGTAATGATTGTGTTTTTTAGGATGCTTCCGTTTCTGCGAGTTCGGGCGGGTTGTTACGTTCACCATAGTTGTGCAAAACGTTTGGGCTGAGGAGGATTAAACGGACGGGCGATCGCACTCGCGCCCTCCGATCTGGGGTTGAGTCTTAAAATAGCGATCGCGTCCTTATTTTAAACTTTGCAGCCGGAGCTAGCCTCATAGTTGTTACCTAACTCCACATGCCACTTAAAAACGCCTCACTCCGGCTTGGCTCCGAGCAGCGACCGATTTAACTCTAAAATTGGACACAGCAAGCTCGCCTCATCTAGGGGAAACAGCGATTGCACCACTTGTTGCATGACATGATAGGTCACGTTACAGCTTCGTTGAGCATCAAACGCCTTCATCACCGTCTGCATCCAAAACAAAAGGCGATCGCGCAACAGTTCGGCATCATCAAGCAATACTGTAATTGCCGAATAGCGCAGCACCCGAATCGTATCGCGCTTCCATTTTCCACTCAAGTCCGTTTGGTTGCTCAACAACAGCGCCGGATCGACCTGTCGAATTCGATGTTGAACCTGCTCTAACAGTTCTGCTTCTGAAGCTTGAATTTGGCGATAGGTCTGCACGCGCAAGCTAAAAGATTGGATATATTCCTCTAAAAACAACAGTTCCGCATCCGTAGCATAGCGACCATCTGCCATCTGGCTCAAACGTTCGAGTTGAGTAATCATAAATCCTTTAAGAAAAATCGCTCCCAAACCCAGCCCAACTCCTGCTCTTTAAGCCAACGCCGCGAGCAGGGATCGAACCTAGGCATCTGTGGTATAGGTTAAAAACTCTCCGATTTGGAATTTCGTCGTTTCCAGTTGCTTGAGCGTAGAACGGGTAATTAACTTACCATTCTCAACCAGCACTTGGCCGGTAACGGGGTGGAGTAAATCTTGCTCGGCGCGTCGTCCAATTAACGCCTCAATATCTTGTAAGGATTTAACGTACATCCCAGGGGGCAGTTCCACCACCACCCCATCGTCTAAAACGCGCGACTGACACGCCAAGCGAGAAGTCGGCTTGCAGGAGGTAATAATTTCCAGCGTGCGCTGTTCGCGGCGCGTCATCGGCGAGAGAAAATTCATCCCCTGCTTAATATAGACGTGGCAAGTGGCGCACATTCCCCGCCCGCCACATTCTTTAAGGACATCAAGGTCTTTTTCAATTAAGATCGACAGCAAATTATTATTCGTTGCGATTTCAGTTTCCTGAGCAATTGGCTCAAGCTTGACAATTTTAACCATCGAATTGCCTAGTGAAAGTAAAGATTAGGGAAGGAGTAACTTTTTCTGCTGCTCGCTGAGGGCTGTTTGCTCCACAAGCAGCGGAAAGTCGCGGATCACCCGCGTACACCGAGTAATAAAAGCAGAAACCCACGCCTGTATCCACTGAATTTGCTGGAGATCGACCGCTTCGTGAAGCGACGCCTCCGATCCGGTTGTTTCACCAAAAGTAATTTCTGCACCGCGAGTAATGTGGAACTCGTTGAGCCATTGCACTTCTGGACGACTGGACTTCCAATAGTTGGCGATCACGGCAGTTCCGAGGTAATGAGTGGTGAACTCAGATAAGTGGTTCAGCGCTAGGAGGATTTCTTTTAGCGTAACTTGAGAACCTTGTTGCTGGGGTTCTGGCTCCGATGAGAGCGGATGCAAGCTAGGAGGAACCGAAGAATTAGGGGAAGGGGGCGCGGTTTTAAAGCCATTGCGGGAACCTGTGGTTCGTCCGCTATCGACTGAAGAAGGAGAAGCCGGTTGAGGAACCGGGGGTTGGGGAGCGGATTTCCAGTAACTTTGACTGGAAAGAGTAATGCTCCCGGCCAGCAAGCGAAACGTCGCGATCGCAGTGGTCAAGTTCTCTTGCAAAGCCATTTTGAGCTTTTCTACCGCGCCCAGATAGTGCAAGTCAACCAAGTCCTCGCTGGTGAGAACCAGCAAAATCATGCCCTGGGCTAGCTTGTAAATATAAACTCGATGTGCCGTAAATTGAAACTCAAATGATTCAAACCCCTCTGGCGTGGTCTCTACCACTTGACGAATCCCTTGGGCGAGGGCTTCTTTTTGCTGAAAGTTCAGCGTATTGTCCACCCCACAAAAGTAGGGTCGCGATCGCCCATCCATTAGGGCGACCCCCGCAATACCTGGTAAATTCAGAAAGTCCTCAACAACCTCCCGTTTCATAGATGCCTTAAAAAGTTAGGTCTATTTATTTTGATCCCGTTTCATGTCACAACGTTATTGTGAGGGAAATTGGCAATTGAGATCTGAGAATTGGGAATTGCACCGAGCAAGCGAGTCGCCGCCAGGTTTTTCGCTTCCTTCTGGGAGACAATCCTCATTCCCAGTCCTAAATTCGGGTCATGCACATCTTCTCAACTCCCATTTCCTATTCCCCATTCCCTATCCTCCTTTAGGTTTAGCAAATATGTCTGAAGTTCCTTTTACTTTGGATCAGTTACGGATTCTCAAAGCGATCGCCGCTGAAGGAAGCTTTAAACGAGCCGCAGATAGTTTATATGTTTCTCAGCCTGCGGTTAGTCTACAGGTGCAGAACTTGGAAAGACAACTCGACGTGCCGTTATTCGATCGCGGCGGCCGACGCGCTCAACTGACTGAGGCTGGACATCTCCTCTTGAGTTATGGAGAAAAAATTCTGTCTCTTTGTCAAGAAACTTGTCGGGCGATTGAGGATTTACAAAATCTTCAAGGCGGAACGCTGATCGTCGGAGCTTCCCAAACGACCGGAACGTACTTGCTTCCCCGCATGATTGGCTTATTTCGCCAACACTACCCGGATGTGGCCGTACAGCTTCACGTTCACTCAACCCGCCGAACCTCTTGGAGCGTGGCCAATGGACAAATCGATCTGGCGATTATTGGCGGTGAAGTTCCTCCTGAATTGCAAGAATCTCTTGATATTATTCCCTACGCTGAAGATGAACTGGCGCTGATTCTGCCCACTTTTCACCCGTTAGCCCGTTTTAAGACAATCCAGAGGGACGATCTGTATAAACTCCAGTTTATTGCTTTAGACTCCCAATCGACGATTCGTAAAGTTATCGATCAGGTGTTGACGCGCTGCGGGATTGAGACGCGGCGATTGAAAATTGAGATGGAACTCAATTCTATTGAAGCGATTAAAAATGCGGTTCAGTCTGGCTTGGGGGCGGCGTTTGTCTCGATTTCGGCGATTGAAAAAGAGTTACAAATGGGGGTGTTGCACCGGACTCGGATTGAAGGGGTGGTGGTTCAACGGATGCTCTCGGTGATTGCCAATCCCCATCGCTACCGATCCAAAGCAGCAGAGGCTTTTACGCAGGTGATTTTGCCTTCTTTTGCGACTCAGGGTAAAGTGATTCCCAACGGCGAAGCGGAGGCGGTGCCCCCCGTAACGCTCAGTAGCGCTTTACCGAGTCTGGACGCTAACTCGACGCCTCAGCCTCCAACCTGAGTGCGTGTCAAGCCAAAGGATGAAGACCCTCGCTTTATCCTTTACTTTAGTTTTGAGACTCTGTTCTTTCAAAACTGAGATTGATTATGGAAGTTTGCTGCACTCGTCCAGGTTGCCCTCGCCCGCTCAATCATTTTAATGACCTAGACGATTCAGAGACGCTCAAGACGGTTTCGCAAAAGTTCTGCACCACCTGCGGGATGCCGTTAATTTTAGCGGGTCGCTACCTGCCGATTCAGTTGCTGGGTAAAGGAGGGTTTGGGGCGGCGTTTTTAGCTCGCGATCGCTATACTCCGGCGATGCGACAATGCGTGGTGAAGCAGTTTCAGCCGGCTGGGGATTTGTCGGCACAGCAGATGGCGATCGCGCAACAGCTTTTTGAGCGCGAGGCGGCGGTTTTAGAGGAGTTGGGCAACAAACACCCACAGATTCCCGACTTGTTTGCGTTTTTTCCGCTGAATGTGGCGACGCGCCAACCCGGTCAGGAAGAGAAGTTTTTTTATCTGGTTCAAGAGTTCATCGACGGCCGCAATTTAGAACAGGAGTTACAGCAAAAGGGGGCTTTTTCGGAAGCGGAGGTCTTGCAGGTTTTAGAGCAAATTTTACCGATTCTTCAGTTTGTTCACGATCGCGGGTCGATCCACCGAGATATTAAACCCTCTAACATCATGCGCGATCGCGCCGGTCGCTTCCACCTGTTAGACTTTGGAGCGGTCAAACAAATTACCAACACCCCTCAAGCGGCGGGTTCTACGGGGATTTATTCCCAGGGGTTTGCCCCACCCGAACAAATGGCGGGGACTCAAGTGTATCCCTCAACCGACTTGTACGCCCTGGCGGTGACATGTTTGAATTTGCTGGCCAACGAAGACCCCAAAAGCTTATTTGATAGTTACAACAATCAGTGGAATTGGCGATCGCGCATTCAAGTTTCCCCTCAACTCGCCCAAGTGCTGGATCGCCTGTTACTCTCTGCGCCCAATCAACGCTTCCAGTCGGCTCAGGAGGTAATTGCAGCCCTTTCTAGCCCGCCGACTCCTCCCCCTATCCCCTCCCCCGTTCCTGTCCCTTCCCAAGCCCCAACGCCCCATCCAGCACCCGTAGCGGCGACCCCAGCTCAGGTAGCGCGCCCTCATCGGGCGGCCTTTTCCACCGTAGAATGGTTGGGCATCGCTGGATTTACAGGCTATGAAGCAGCTTTGCTTGCCCTGGTGCTGGATGGCTGGATTGCTTCGCCTGGGATCGCGATGGGCCTTTGGGGGGGTGCAATCGGACTGCTAGTTTATGCTCAATATCGACGATGGATTGAAAAGTTTGACCTGACCATTCTGGCCGGAATTAGTTTAGCGATCGCCGCCTTCGTGTTTCGCGGTTCTCCCCTGTTGGGGCGCTTGCTGATTGTCCCGCCGCTCGTCGGCGCAGCATTAATCGCGATCGTTGCCCTCTTTCGCCTGATTTATCAGCTCATTGCTCGATTTACCCAGAAAAATTAAGAATCCCTTACTATTCTTTAGGTTTTATTACATTTTTCGCAGCGTTCCTCTCCTAAAATCAAACTTATCTGTATAGCAAAGTGCTGAGTGCAAAGTGCTGAGTGGGGAAGTTAGTGCTGTAGCTTGCTTGGTGCGTAGCAGTGTGCTGAGTTAAAACCGAGTGAGTCTCATCCTTTGAGCAGTTCAGCCTGTCCTAACCTTACTGAGTACAGCTATAAGTTGCAAAAGCCGAGAACTCACCAAGCGCTTTCAGCACCTGCTTTCCAGGCTCTACATTTATTCCATTTCAGGATGTGAGGATCGTACAGTGCCAACCTTGTGGAGGTCTGCTCTTCATTTAGTCTCTTTCTTAGTATTCGCTCAATGGATGGGTTTAACTGCCGCAGTTGCCGAAACTCCATTGCCTCTCTCAACAGAGGATCAAGCTGCCCCCTCTGAAACGCCAATCCCCCTAGCGGATAGTCGCCTGAACTCGCTTGACCAAATTCTGCACTACAGTAACGAACGTCTCCCTAACAATCCTTCCATTGGTCAAGTCACCTCCATCTCCCAGTTACGCGACGTACAACCAACCGATTGGGCCTTCCAAGCCTTACAATCGCTAGTTGAACGCTATGGCTGCATTGCCGGATATCCCGATGGCACCTATCGAGGCAACCGAGCAATGACTCGCTTCGAGTTCGCCGCCGGAGTCAATGCCTGCTTAGACCGGATTAATGAACTGATTGCCGCAGCCACAGCCAACGCGCTAACGCGGGAAGACCTTTTAGTTATCCAACGTTTGCAAGAAGAATTCGCCGCCGAACTTGCCACCTTGCGCGGTCGCGTGGATGCCCTAGAAGCGCGTACAGCCCAACTCGAAGCCAATCAATTTTCCACCACCACCAAACTCTTTGGCGAAGTTGACTTTGGCATCGTTGATTCCTTTGGTCGCTCTCAAGATACCAACACCACCCTAGGGGGGCGCGCCATTCTCAGCCTCGATACCAGCTTCACCGGGCGCGACTTACTGCGAACCAAATTTGAAGCCGGTAACTTTGTGAACTTCACGCGCGACATCACGGGAACCGATATGACGGCCCATGATTTCGGCACGAATGCCTCAACTTTCTTTATCAGCTCGCTATTCTATCGCTTTCCCATCGGTTCGCGGTCTACAGCCTATATCATCCCCGTGGGTCTAGCTGCCCACGATATGACCACCACTCTATCGCCCGTGACAGCGGCTCAATCTGCCTTCGCCCAGCGCAACCCGATTTACCGTCAAAGCGATGGTGGGGGGGCTGGGGTCGATTTTCGGTTTAGCGATGCAGTTTCGCTGACGCTGGCGTATCACGGCCCGCCGAGCAGCATTTCTAATCCTTTACCAGGTCAAGGGTTGTTTAATGGCTACCATGCGGCGTTTGGACAACTGACCTTTTTGCCGAGCGATCGCTTTGGCTTGGCACTCACCTATATTCGTTATTATTCCCCCGGCCCCAACGAACCGGGACAAATTAACCTCACCGGCAGCACGGGCAGCCAATTTGCTCAAGCGCCCTTTGGCGATGAGACGGCAACCTCGGCTCATTCGGTGGGGATTCAATCGAGCTTCCGCCTCACCCGTGGAATGGTGCTGGGGGGATGGGCGGGTTATAGCCGCGCCAGGGCTGAAACGAGTCCGGGTTTTGGCGTTTCTAGGGGCGATACGGCCGATGTGTGGAATTGGGCTGTGGGTTTAGCCTTTCCCGATTTAGGACGCGCCGGAAACGAACTCGGTTTTATGTTCGGGATGCCGCCAAGAGCCGCCGGAAACGATGTGAGAAACCGCGTCGATCGCGATGTGTCCTATCATATTGAAGCCTTTTACCGCTTGCACATTACGGACAATATTTGGATTGCTCCGGCTGCCTATGTGATTCTCAACCCAGAACATAACAATAATAACGATCCGATTTATATGGGTTTGGTTCGCACCCACTTTAACTTCTAGTCCGGTTGAGCAGAGGCGTGTTTGCGAGCATCTGTTGCTCGTTTTAGGTAAAGGTTTCGAGTTTTTTAAAGAGTTTCAGGACAATAAAGGCGATCGCCGCCGCCGTGAGACTTAATTGCCATAACCCGCAACCTGCCGCGACGCCCAGGGCCGCCGAAATCCAAATCGCAGCAGCGGAGGTGAGTCCGCGCACGCGCATTCCCTCCGAGTCGGGTTTAGACTCGCGCAGGATTTCGCCCCCCCCGATGAATCCCACCCCGGCAGCAATGCCTTGAATAATCCGACTCAGAGCATCGTCGCTGCGGAGGGCGTCGCCAACTTGAATCGAAGTGAGGACAAATAAGGCAGATCCAAGACTGACGAGAATATGCGTTCTCAGACCTGCGGGTTTATGTTTAATTTCGCGTTCTAAACCAATAACGGTTCCCACTAGAACGGCTATCCCTAATCTGAGTAAGGTCTGGAGCCAGTCGTTTAAGCTAAAGGTATAAGGTTCTATGCCTGCCAATCGTTGGTTCCCCGCTCAATACTATAAGTTCATTATCCCAGAGCGTTTCCTGGGTTAAAGCAACTTTTGTATTTGCGGTGACGTTAAGCGAGTCAGGAACCCAAGCGTTAACCTCTAATCAAGGCTGATACCTTTAGCGATTACAATTATTGCCATGAGCCAGAAAAATGAAACAACAACACTGGTTTTAGCGCTGTTGATTACCGTCGGCGTGGTGGGTGGCGGTCTATGGGTGTTAGCCAACTGGCTAGGCATGGATCTGCGAGGTTTAGTGACGGGCACGCCGGGAGAAGTCTCGCAACCTGGGGGAGAGGTTTTAATCAGTCGGGGCGATCGCTGGTTAATTCCCGGAACGACTTCTCCCCAAAAGCAAGCAGCGGCGGAGGCGATCGCCGCCGGAAATTATGCAGAGGCGATCGCGCCTTTGGAGTCTGCGCTTCAAGCCAGTCGCAACGATCCAGAGGCGCTGATTTATCTCAATAATGCTCGAATTGGCACGCAACAAGCCTACTCAATTGCGGTGGTGGTGCCCAGCAGCACCCAAATCAACGCCGCCAAGGAACTCTTACGCGGAGTCGCCCAGGCTCAAGAGAACATTAACCGCGCCGGGGGGATAAATGGCGTACCCCTGCGGGTGGCGATCGCCGATGACCGCAATACGCCGGAAATGGCTCAACAAGTGGCCCGAAGCTTAGTCCGAGATTCAGAGATTTTAGGGGTTGTGGGTCACTTTAGCAGTCCGGCTATGCTAGCTGCTGCGCCGATTTATCAGCAAGGTCAGTTAGTGGTAATTTCGCCAACCAGTACCTCAGTACGCCTCTCAGCGGTCGGGAACTATATTTTTCGGACAGTACCGAGCGATCGCTTTGCGGCGAATGCCCTCGCCCGCCATGCCTTATCGCAATTGCGGGTGCAGCGCGTGGGGGTGTTCTTTAACTCCGCCAGCGATTACAGCCAATCATTGAAGGATGAGTTTACCACGGCCTTATTTGCCGATGGCGGTCAAGTGGTGGCGGAATTTGATTTTGCTAGCCCCACCTTTAATCCAGGAAATGCGGTAGAAAGCGCGATCGCCCAAGGCGCACAGGCCATTATGCTCGCCCCCGATTCGCCAATGGTCGATCGGGCGTTGCAGGTGGTGGCGGTGAATCGTCGCCGCCTGCCGATTTTGGCGGGCGATAGTATCTATACAGCCAATACGCTGCAAGTCGGGGGCGATAATGCCGTAGGAATGGTCTTATCGGTGCCTTGGCATATTTTAGGCAACCAAAGTGCGCCGTTTCCCCGCGAAGCCAACCAACTCTGGGGAGGGGAGGTGAACTGGCGAACGGCAATGGCCTATGATGCGACTCAGGCCTTCGTAGCAGGGTTGCAAAGCAATCCATCGCGGGCGGGAATCCAGCAAGCCTTAAGTGCCAATAACTTTAACGCGACGGGGGCGGCTGAGGCGATTCGGTTTCAACCCTCTGGCGATCGCGCTGCTGCGGTGCAGTTAGTCACCATCCAGCCGGGGACTCGAACGCCCTATGGTTTTGAGTTTGTTCCCCTACGCCCGTAAACCTTCAGTAAGAGGTATTCTCTTATACAAATCTTTACTTTTTTCCCCGTGAGTTTGTAGGACAATGAACCATAGTCCTCGAACCTCAACGTTGCTTTAACTGGAGGTTCGGCAATCTTATTCCGACTTCCGATCTTTCTAGGACGCTCTGAGATTGAATGGCAGTTGGTTTTCACCGTCACAGAATACGGCTAGCCCTGTGTAACCCTGCTACCGTCTCGGCGCTTACCCCTCCCCATTGCAATGAATAATAGCTCGCTAGCGGGAAAAATCGTTTTACGAATGAACTGGATCTCGATTTGTGAAGTATTCAATGCTTTACATCAGGCCGCCAATGCCAGAAATCGGGTTTCCCTCGTTCTGATTGCGGGCGCGTGTCCTCAGTTATGCCAGCAGTTGGAACAGACTTGGAAAAATGCTGAATCTTCCCTGAAACAGTCCTCTCTGGCGATCGCCTTAACCCTCACGAAAACGCCCCCTAGCGACACGTTACCGCTAGCAGGATTAAAACCCCTGTTAGTCCGGCTCAATCTAGCAGAGGTGGCCGCCAGCCTCACCATTTTGAGTTCAGAATTAAATGTCTGGATGCAACTGCAAGCCATCGATTCCAGTTCAACCCCAGAGCAATGGGAGTTAACCCTAACCTTCGAGCCAGACGCGATCGCCCAATGGCTGCAACGTCCGGAAACCCTCGCCATCTTGCCGAATCTGGCTTACCTAGAACCCAGCGATCTGCAAAACGATCGCGCCCTCTTACGCCGCCTTTGGTTACAATTATTGCCGCTCATGGAGCAACAGCACTCAACCGCCACCCCTGGGCCTCAGCTTCCGCGCCCGCACTCCACCTTTCGCCCCCCCTCCCTCCTCAGCGACGAAAGTTTATTTAGCCAGTCTCCTTACGGCATCTTTTGGGAAAGCTTAGATGGAGGCCTTTTGCGAGCGAATCCCGCCTTTTGTCAATTGCTCGGCTATACAGAAATTCAACTGCGCCATCTAGATGCCCGTTCGATTTCTCACCCCGAAGACTTTGCGCGCGAAGTCAGAGCCATTCAAGCCTTGCTCCATCAATCTTCAAACCCGCAAATTTTCAAAAAGCGCTTTTTCCGACGCAATGGTTCTGTCGTGTGGACTGAAGTCTGCTTGTCCATCGTTAAAGCATCCGAAGCCGAAGAACCCTATTTATTAGGATTTGTCACCGATTTAACCGACTTGCGAGCCTCCGAGCGCGATCGCGACGAACAGAGCCAACGCGAGGCGCTCGCTCATCAAATTGCCTCCCTCGTTCGCAGCCATTTAGAGCTACCGAGCATTCTGCAAAAAATGGTCGAACTTCTGCAAACCCACCTGGGTGCCGATCGCGTGGTGGCTTACCAATTGCTGCCCAATCACAGTGGTGTCTGTTTGGCTGAAGCTGTAGACCCGGTCTATCCTACCCTACAGGGTCAAATCTTTGGCGCAGAATGCTTGCCCAGTACCTATTTAGAAGCTTACAGTCGCGGGCGTTTTTGGCTGGCGACGGATATTCAAGCGCTAGAGTTGGCGAAGTGCCATCGACAAATGCTGGATGGCATCCGGGTGCGGAGCGCGATCGCTGCCCCAATTTTACTCTCGCACGACCGCCTGAGCGCCGCCAATACCGAGGATTCCCCTACCCTTCATCCCGAAGAAAACACGCTTTGGGGGCTGCTGGTGGTTCATCAGTGCCGTATGCCCAGACAATGGACGGTGCAAGAACAGCAACTCGTTCAAGCCGTGGCCGAGCGCATCGCCCAGGCGGTAGAACATGCGGCTCTGTCGCAGCAGTTGCGGGCCTATGTTCAGGAATTAGAGATTCGGGTAGCTCAACGGACTCAATCTTTAGCGCGATCGCTAGCCTTAGAAAAGCTCTTGCGCCAACTGGCTCAACTGGGTCGCGATCGCGCCTGCACTGAAAAGATTCTCCAAAGTGTTGCTGTGGGTCTCACTGAGATGTTTCAGCCAGCACGGGTTCGCATTAGCACCTACGAGGCTCGACAGCAAGTTTTCCGACCAACCGAGGTAACGCCTACTGCACCGTGGATGCTAGATGCCCAAAGCTTGCTAGAGCGCCCGGAAGGAGAACGCCTCAATTTACCGGCAGGGGGAACGGAAATCCTCAAACCCATTCAAGACGATCGCGGTTTGCTCGGTGCCATTCAGCTTTATTGCCCGCAGTCCTACCTATTGGAGTTTAGCGACTTGGCGTTAATTGAGCAGGTGGCCAGCGAATGCGCGATCGCCCTGCGTCAAAGCCATTGGCAAGTTCCAAAATCCGCCAGTTCCGAAAACGCCAACGACTTCCACCTGTTTTTAGAAAAGTCTGTCGATGTCTTTGTGGAGTACGATGCAGATACCGATTTAGCAGGTAATTGGGTGTTTCGCTGTCTTTACCTCAACCCTGCCGGGGTCGAATTTTTGGGCGATGCGGCGGCGGCGATTGGACAGCCGATTCGCACCCTATGGCGCGATCGCGCGACCGAGATTGAACTGGCTCTCAAACAGGTGTTTCACCAAGGCGAACAGATGTTTGTTAGCCATCAGTTCGTCTCCGGCACCCTGGAAAGCCTTTATATTCCGATTGCCAGTCCAGCCGGAGGCGTGCAGCGAGTTCTGGCCATTTATCGGGATGTCAGCGAATCTCGCCATCAATGGCAATCTCTCCAGGAACAAAACCATCAATTAACGGTGGTGAATCGACTCAAGGAAGAGTTTATCGCCACCACCAGCCACGAATTAAGAACGCCCCTAACCGCCATTATGGGATTTTCGAGCGTTCTTTTGACTGAAACGTTTGGCTCGTTGAACTCCAAACAAAGAGATTATCTAGAACGGATTAACGGCAGCGGCAAGCATTTATTAGAGTTAATTAATGATATTCTCGACCTATCGCGAATTGAGGCTAATCGACTTGAGCTAGAGCCGCAATTAGTCTTTATTCAAGAAATCTGTGAATCGATTGTGGGATTACTGCAAGAACGGGCTGGCAGTCAAGGGATTGCGCTGGAGATAGAAATTGACCCGACTTTGGAATATATGGTGACAGATCCAAAGCGGCTCAGGCAGATTTTGTTAAATTTACTGAGTAATGCGGTGAAGTTTACACCGAATGGCAGCGTGGGTTTAAAGGTCTATCGTTCGAGCGAGGGGCAAAACCCAAGGGTGGCAAACTGGGTCCATTTTTTGGTTTGGGATACCGGAATTGGCATCAGCCCAGCCAATCAGCATTTACTGTTCTCGCCCTTTTCTCAGATCGATAGCTCTCTGTCCCGCAAGCATCAAGGTACGGGGCTAGGGTTAGCCATTGCGCGCAAATTGGCAGAACTCCAAGGCGGAACGATCGCGCTAGAGTCCTGTTTGGGAGAAGGGTCGCGCTTTACCCTCTCGCTGCCCTCCCCTGCCAATCCAGCACTGGCATAAGGGGGTGGTGCAATGGCTGAGGCTGAACCTCTCTTTTAGGCGGGTCGCAATCGATCGTTTGCCAGGGTCTAGAGAGGCTAGCATTCAGAGCTGGACGGGGTTTGAGAGTTGAGTGAGAACGGGACGAATTTCTAAGAGTCTAGGTTGGCTCTTGTGCTATTCGGTCTTGGGGGCGTCGCTAGCCGGTAGGCAGATGAGATTGTCTCCTTGGGTCCGAATTAAACCGCGCGATCGCAATTTACCCATCAGGCGGGTGACTGTGACGCGAGTTGAACCAATCGCGCTGCCAATTTGAGCGTGAGTCAGCGTCCAAGGTAAGCAATAACCGTTATCGCAAGGTTCCCCATGTTCTTCAACTAACAGGGTAATGAAACCTAAGAGGCGGTCAATGGTTCGACGTTGACCGAGGGTACTAAGCCAGAGCAGCTTGCGCTGGTGCTGATAGCGGAAGGCGTCCATCACTTCGCGGCGGAAGTGGGGCCAATTATCGAGATCGTGCCAATACATCCAAATCACGCTAGTTTTATCAACGTGAGCGTAGCTTTGGATGGTAAAGGGAGATTGCGCTACGATTTCAAAGGGCTGTCCGGCACCCACAAAGCCTAAAAAGGCTTCTTCGGGGGTCCACACATTGGGGTTAGACTCGCGACGCCGCGTAAAGCGAGATGCGGTACTGCTCGCGGTTGCACTGACTTGAGAAATGCTAACCAGCCGCACCGATCCGCGTTGTACTAAATACAGTAAACCGGGTCGTACAGGAATTTTCTCGTCTTTGCTAAAGGTGCGGCAACGATAGTGTTCTTGGGCCCAGTCAATGACTCGTTGCCAGGTTAGGAAAGGACGAGATGCTTCTGATTCTGAAGGCATGGAGGAGGAGTACATAAGCATAAGCATTGTGGAGATTGGGATGTTATCAAGGGAAACACCTTGGCTGCGCCTACAGTAGCTAGCTGAACTGAACTTTTCCCATCCAAATAATCTACTGTTAGCAAACTCGCCCGGATCAAAATCACTCTCAAGTTGGCGTTCTTGTGCTATGCCCTGGATGATTTCTAGGGTAACAAAGAATACCTACTCATTACCAATTTATTGTTTTTGGTTCTACTTTGTTTATTTTGATCCAAAGTTCTACCCAAAGATAGAAAAACGGTGAAGTAAAAGAAAATCTAAAGTTTTTGAGTCTGTTGATGGCATGAATCTCCGGTTTGAAACAACTGCGATCGCCTTGGGGCTGCACCGCCAGATCCAAACCACCTTAAGCCCTTTATTTCCTAGGGATCTACCGATTTTTACCCTCCGCTTAGTTGACAAAACGGTCGCTTTTAGCTACTCCTGCGCGATCGCCCGACAAGTGGCAGCCTCTCTTTACACTTCACCCGAAACCGTGGCTTGTCAAATGGCTGAGACCCTTTCTGAGCGATCGGAGTTTGAAGTCGTTCTCAAACCGGAAGGATGGCTAGAATTCGATCTGCGCGATCGCGCTGTTATCCAATGGTTGCAGGCTCGCCCCCAGAACCCGCTAGCGCCCCATCCCGGCTGGCTATCCCTGCACTTGCCGCCCCTGGATGCCGAACGCCAATTTCTGGGGCAATATGCCCACGCCCGTTGCTGTTCGCTGCTGCGTGCGGGCGATCGCATTTCCCCCTCCTCCCCGCTTCCCTGGGCATCGGTGCTGGCTCATCCCCTAGAACGCCGCTTGGTTTACCGCATCCTAGAAGCCCACGATCTCCTCAGCTTCCCTCCCGGCAAACAACCCGAACGCCTCGCCATCAAACTGCTGCAAAACCTCAGCCAAGAAACTCTATCTTTTGAGAGAGCGTGTTTAATTTGGGGATTGGTGAAAACCCAAAACCTAGAGCTAGCAAGGCTTCGTCTGGAACTGCTGAGTCTGGCTCAATCCTTGCTTCAGACCTTGCTGACCCCGATTTTAGGTATTTTTGCCCCTCTCAGCCTCTAGTGATAAGAAATACTTTTCATTGAGGGGGGTGACAATCCCAAGCAGGTCGGCTATATTAACTCTTGTGTGAGGAGCGAACCAGTGAGGGCACCGAGACGAAACACGGCCAGTCGTCGGTGTCCTTTCTGATTTTAAAGGAATTTTTCGATTGCGGCGATCGCGCCATCCTCTTCAACCGTCGGCGCAACCCAATCCGCCTTTGCCTGCACCCCAGGTGGAGCGCTCCCCATCGCGACTCCAATTCCGGCATACTCCAGCATCTCCAGATCGTTAAAATTATCACCAATCGCCATCACATTCTCCGGTTTTATCCCCAGATACTCCTCCGCCAGATAGCGTACCGCCGTTCCCTTATTCACTAAAGGATTAGTCGCTTCAAAGAACGTCGCTACCGACTTTGTTAAATACAACTCCGCTGGGGTATAGCGCTTGCGAAGCGTTCCCCAAATTTCATCAATCAATTCGATATCATCCGAAAGCGCCAACATCTTCGTCGGTTCCGTCGTCAAAGCCTGCCGCAAATCGCCCACCGGATGCGCTTTAACGCTAGAACGCATCGTATAAGCTTCCGTCTCATTGGCAATTTCGCGCACGTAGAGGCAATCGTTGATATAGAGATGAACCGAGATCAGATCCCGGAGTGCAGGCTGTTCAAAATAATCGAGTAACTGATGGGCAGATTCTAGAGATAGCGGTAAGTGACGATGGCGAACCTGCGTAATCGGGTCTTGAATCCAAGCGCCTTGGTAGACAATCAGGGGAAGATCCGATTGAATCGCCTGATGAAAGCGTAAAGCAGAACAATACATTCGACCTGTGGCGATCGCAACTTTAACACCTTGCGCCTTAACTTTGGCGATCGCCTCCTTCACACCTGGGTTAATCTCATTAGACTCTCCGGCGATCGTGCCATCAATATCTAACACCAGCAATTGAATATTCATGAGCTTAGAGGTGAATGGACTGTCCAATCAAATTTTGCCTTACCGAGCGCTTCTGTGAAGTCTAGATTGGGGAATACCCGCTTGTCTGTCTTTTGCCAGACGAAACAAACAGCCATCATTCGTCACAATCAACCCTAGGAAAAACCATCGGCAAGGAGACAACATCGATGATTAAACGTCGCTTTCAGCAGTTTATAGCGCTCTGCTTCCTGTCAATCCTATTATTTGGCAGTTTAGCGTTTAGCCCAGTCGGTAGCGATCCTGCCTTCGCCAACCCCTTCATCAAAGAAGCAGAATCTCCCGGTAAATTATCAGAAGAAGTCCGCATCGATCCTCACCGAGCCGCCCGCAAAGCCGATGAAGCCTCCCAAAAAGTGTTAGAGAATTTAGATAAAACCAAAGAAATGGTGGGTAAACCCGGAGAGCGCAACCGAGGCTTAGAAAAAGCCAGAGAACACGCCAGCCAAAAATGGGAAAGCCTAGCAGAAAAAGCCCGTCAAGCCGAAAACAACGACGCTTCCCTCACCCACCCCGAAAAGAAAGCCCTCAAGCACGTCCAAGGCCATTCATAATAGGGGTTAACACAACTGCGGCACTTACCCCTCAGCACTCTCTTCCCCAACTTCCAGTTTCCCGATCGTCACATCTTGCATCAGTGCCAGAAACCGGGTTTCTCGACGAAAAATTCAGGGTTTCAGCTTGAGCAATTGGCAAGAAGCCCGGTTTCTCAGGTCTTACTCAGGATGGTGTAATATCTGAGCGTTCGGAACTTGCTACAATCTCACTTTCCACTCAGCACTCAGCACTCAGCACTCAACTATGGTGCGCTTAAAACTTTGGCAATGGGTTATCCTAGCACTCCCGATCGCAATAGTTATCGGCTTCCTGCTATTGGCGGCGGGCGTTCAGATTCACACTTGGCGAATCAATTGGATTTGGGCAATTTTTACGATCGTCTTAGTCGGGTGGCGCTGGTTATTGGTGCGGTGGACAAAACCCGCCTTTAGCGAAATTGAAACCGTTATCGCTCAAGTGAATGCCGATATTGAATCTAGCGCAACAGAAGCTCAGGCTATTGGCGGGGATGCGGCTACCCAAGTTGAAACGAAGTTACAGGAAATTTTAAAGGCTTCGCAGAACGCGCCGCCCCTTTGGGAAGATTGGCAGACTTTTTGGCAGCAATGTCAAAGCGTGGTTGTTGCTGTAGCACAAGCTTATAATCCTCAGCAGCGCTATCCCCTGTTAAATATCTATATTCCCCAAGCTTATGAGTTGATACGGGGAACCGTGGATGATTTAGATCGGTGGATGCAACAGCTATCACCCGCCTTAAATCAAGTAACAGTCGGACAAGCCTATCAAGCGTATGAGGTATATCGTAAATTAGAACCCTCAGCGCGTAAATTATGGCGGGTTTGGAATTGGGCGCAGTGGGCTTTAAATCCGGCGGTGGCGGCGGCGAGAGTAGCCAGCCAACAGTCTAGCAACCAGGCGAATCAGCAGTTATTAGTCAATCTCAGCCAGTTATTACGGGAAGCGGCTTTACGCAATTTAACCCGCAGCGCGATCGCCCTGTATAGCGGTACCCTTCCCCCCGGTGTGGAACTCAAAAGCACAACCCCAAAGTTACCCCAGGCGCAAACCCAAACCCTCCGCGATCTGCTCGCTTCAGCAGAACCGCCGGAAGTAGTAGCCCAAAAGCCTGTAAGCATCCTGTTGGTGGGGCGCACGGGGGCGGGTAAGAGCAGTTTAATTAATACCTTATTCCAAGCAGAACGAGCGGCGGTGGATGTTTTACCGAGTACCGATCGCATTCAAAATTACCATTGGGAAAGCCAAAGCGGAGAAATTCTCACCCTATGGGATACGCCGGGATACGAACAAGTTAACCGGGAAGATTTACGCGAGTTGGTGCTTGACTACGGGCAAAATGCAGATTTGCTGCTGTTGGTGACTCCCGCCCTCGATCCGGCGCTGCAAATGGATGTGGACTTTCTCAAGGAGATGAAGGCGGATCGAGAAGATTTCCCAGTCATTGCCATTGTGACTCAGGTGGATCGCCTGCGACCGATTCGCGAGTGGGAGCCGCCCTATAATTGGCAATGGGGCGATCGCCCTAAAGAGAAAGCCATCCGCGAGGCGACGGAATATCGGGCGCAATTGTTGGGGGAATATTGCAATCGCGTTTTACCCATCGTCACGGGCGACAGCCAAACGGGGCGCAAGCAATGGGGAATCGATCTGTTATCTGTAAGTTTAGTAGAAGCGATCGCGCCAGCCAAACAACTGCGTTTAGCCCGATTTTTGCGAGACTTAGACGCCCGCACCCTCGCCGCCGCTCAAATTATCGATCGCTTCACGTTCCAAATGGCGACAACTCAAGGGCTAGCGGCGTTACTCAAAAGTCCCGTTTTGCAATTCATTTCAACGGTGTCTACAGGTTCGCCGCAACTGGCTTATCTGTTAGCCGAACAAATTCCCGTCGAACAGTTACCCATCGTCATTGGTAAGTTACAAATGGCTTACGAACTCTACTCCCTACTAGGTTCTGGGGAAGAAGGGGGACGCAATTTTGACTTACTGGCCCTCTGGCCGCTATTGTTAGAAAACCCCATGCCCCCAGAACGCAATGCTTGGGCATTTGGTCATGCTTTAGTGGAGTATTGGACAAAAAATCTAACGATTCCCCAACTTCAAGCCCAGTTTGAGGATTATTTTCATAACGCAAAGTGAGGGGAAACCCACTGCGCGTTTTCAATCCCTAGGCGACTAAAGTGCTTAACGTTCGATCCACCCAAGTGCGATCGAAGATATGGGCATAAATCCGATTTTGCACCTTCAGATAGCCTTCTTGCTCCATCACTAAGCCAGATAAAAGTAACTCTTCCACTTCCGAACTATCATCAACGGGAATGCGATCGCGTTCGAGAATTTGCTGATAGCGTTCTAAAACGCGGCTGGGTTGGGGGTGGCCAAACAAAAGGCGATCGCGAATCGTTCTAAAATGTTCGGGTTCGTCTTGGGTTTCCCAATTCTCAATTGCGTATTTTCTCACTAACTCCTCAATCCACATCGCCTCGTGGTTTGTGGGAATCGAGTCGCTCTGATTGGCGATGAACCGACAGAGTTTTTGGGCTAAAAAGGGCTGTCCATTGGTCCAAGCTAAGACTTCTTTCAGCACAGTTTGCGGGTTGCTGACTTTCTCCGTTAAGCCGTGTAACAGAGGTTGGGCTTCATGCTCTTTAAAGCCCTCCAAGCGAATCGCCTGACCGATATTAAATGGCGTTCGGCGCGGATCGATAATTAAATTAGAAGGCGTCGCCACTCCAAACAGCGCAAAGGTTAAGCGCTGATATTCGGGGTTGAGGCTGCGCTGGTTATAGCAAGAGCGAATTAAGGCGAAGAAGTCATTGACGGGGAAGTTTAGGCCAAGAACGCTGTCAATCTCATCGAGGAAAATGATAATTTGGCGAGATTTAGGGTTGTCTTCATCCCCGACATGAACCAGGAGGATTTCTTCAATAAATTGGCTAAAAAGCTGAACGGGGGAGAGTTCGGTGCGTTCGTTCCACCAAGGCTTTAAAATGACTTTCCCAACTAACCCTAGGGATTTCCACAACTCCACCATTAAGCCTTTGTACCATTGTTCGGGGGCAACGGTTTCGCTACCAATCCGAGTCATATCAATGGCGATACAGCTATAGCCTTCATGTTGAAGATGCTGCATCATCCGTACCATCAGGCTAGATTTACCCATCTGGCGAGGGTTCAGCACGTAGCAAAACTCGCCCTGCTTCAAGGCTTTGTAAAGATAACGATCTGCGGAACGGACCACATAGGTTGGCGCATCCATTGGTAAGCTTCCGCCGACATGGTAATCAAAACCGGAGGTTTGTTCGGCGTTACGCAGCAAATCGTTTTCAAACCGGAGTTCGGCTTGCGTCGCTTTCAGAACTTCTAAGGTTTGAGAGAGTTCGTGGGTACGTTCTTCTACCCGTTGTTCTAGGGTGCGATTGTATTGAGCGAGTTGATTTTTGGCTTGTTCGAGGGCTTGATTTTTAACAGCGAGTTCTTGGGTAAAGAGTACCCGTTCGCTTTCGGCTTGCTTGCGGAGGGTGATGTCTTGGAAGGTGGCGATCGCATACACAATCTTTCCCTTATCATCAAAAACGGGGGTACCCGATACTTCTAAGAGAATTTGGCAATCGCCCCTGCGAATCTCTAAATTATCAATCGTTGTCCGAATTCCCTGTAACGCTAGTACAATCGGTTGTTGCTCGGTGGGGTACAACTGTTCAGTTCCCGCGAGATAAGCTTGGTAGATTTCAGTCAGTTGGACAATGGGGGTTCCTGGAACTACGCTTTGACCTAAAAGCTGTTGAGCAGTTTGATTGGCGTAGTAAGGATTCCCGTTCGCGTCAATGACAAACACTCCCAAGGGAACCCCCTCTAGAAATTGCTTCAGCCGTCGTTCGTCTTCGCGTACCGCCTCTTCAGCACGCTTGCGTTCGATAATCTCTTGTTTGAGGTTGGCGTTTAAAGCGGCCATTTCTTCGTAGAGGCGAGCATTTTCAATGGAAATGGCGGCTTGCGCCGATAGCAGTTTTAAGACTTCTAGGCGTTTAGGGGTAAAGGCTCCAGTGGTCAGGTTATTCTCTAGGTACAACAAACCGATCAATTTACCGTGATGGGTAATGGGCGTACATAAGACCGATTTGGGTTTAATCTCGACGACATAGCGATCGCTGGTAAACATTCCCTCGCGGCTGGCATCTGCTAAAATGACATCCTCTTTGGTTCTCGCCACATAATGAATCAGAGAACTCGGAAGTTGGGAATGGCTTTCTACAGGAGTTGATTGACGGATAATGGCTCGCTCTTCATCGACTGCACCTTGAGCTTCAATTAAAAGTTTGCCATCTTTTTCTAAGATTAGAAATCCCGTTTGAGCGCCCGCATTTTCAATCGCAATTTTGATTAAGCTCTCCAGCAGCTTATTGAGGATAATTTCTCCGGCTAAGGCTTGAGAGGCTTTAATCACCGAGATCGCATCTAGACTATTTCCACTGGCGCTGGTAGGGGTTAAACTGCTATTACTTCTTGAGGTGGTAGGAGTTCTCAAGGAGGATTGAGCTAAAAAGCGCTTGTGACTCAATTCAAGGTTTCTAACTTTTGCCACAGCCCCCCAACGAATGTAAGCATTGTGGGATTTCAGCACATAAGTTTGGGCAATATCTTCCATCCCTCGCGCTAGATAAAAGTCGGCGGCTAGCTCATAAGCGAGGGCTTCTTCATGCAAATAATTATGAGCTTTAGCGTTGCGAATCGCCTGTTCGTACAATTCCATCGCCTCAGCAAATTGTCCCAAAATTCGGGCTTTTTCTGCTGCTACCAGTTCGTATTTATGTTGGTAGTTCATGGGGGCAGAGTTTGCCCAAGTTTGGAGTTGATTGAGGTGTCCCTCTAATTCAGTTAAACTGTTGGCTTGACTGGCTGGATCTAACTGAGGATAGTTTGCAGCCAGGGTCAGAGCATAGTAAAAAGGGAGTTGCCCAAATACCATCAAACTAGCCGCACTTTGTTGATATTTTACAGCTTCTTTTGCATGGGCGATCGCGCTGGCATAATCCCTAAACAAATAGTACAGAATACATTTAGCCAGATGGAAGGAAAATAGGGAGGTAAAATTATTCGTTTCTTGCAAGAAAGGCAAAGTTTTCGTTTCATCAAATAACTCGCCCTTAATCTCTTTGGGTTGCTCAACCTCGTTTCGTAAATTCAGAACAACTTGGCTCCAAAGATTGAAGTAATTTACATAAAAATCTTGCTTGAGGCTGTAAATTAAACCCAGAAGATCCTGTTGCTTTTGGTGAACGTTATCTAACGGTTCTCCCACCAAGGTTATGTTAGCACACCAAGTCGCTGCTCCAGTACAAGCATATTCCAAATCACCTGTATCTAAGCCTGTACTAATAGATTGATGCAGCATTTTAGCGGTTTGAGAAGCAGATGTTTTCCAATGTCGAACACTAGCATTTAAAAGAACTTCTACCTTACATTGAATTTCTCTAGCATTCAGTTCTTCTAACAGCCAAGCCCCCAATTCTCCAAATTTATATCCTAACTCAAAGTTAAAAAAGATTCCGCACAGCAATGAACCATAATAAACATAGGCAAATGGTGCTAGAGGAGAATTACCTTCTGTAATACAAAGATTAACCGTGGTAAAGACAAGCTTGGGGAGAAATGCGGGATTTGCAATATAAGCAGGTGCATAAAGAATCATTAACACTCGCATCGCTTCCAGCTTTTCAGAAGATTCCATTAAAGGTAGGTTATAAAGCTGCGAAATATCTTCAACTTGGGGCGGAGATTCAGACAGTGAAATATTTAATAATTCTAAAGCATACAAGCCCACATCAATTGCGGTTTGCATTTGGTTTTGGGCAATGTTAAATTGTATCTTGATTTCGTAGATTTTGACTTTTTCTAGCGGAGTTTTAGCATATTTCAGGACAATATTACTTAAACGTTCGGCTTCTTCAAAGTCAGTGTTGAGATAAGTGGCTTCAACGGCTTCAGTATGTAAATCTCTAGCCAAGGGGTAGTGATTTTTCCAAACCGTTTTAGGCAGAAGTTGCAAGCCCGATTGTAAATACTTGACGGCGGCACTATAAGCGGTAGCAGATTTGGCTTTTTGCCCTGCTAATAAATTCAATTCTGCTAATTCTCGACGCTTCGCATGACTAGTGAGTAAATCAATGCCAAAATTGAGTTGGTTCACCAAAGCAAAAATATTCTCTTTGCGTTCTTCGGGCGAGATATTTTCCAGCAATAGCTGACCAATTTTGAGGTGAGTCGCCTTCTTATCGCCATCGGGAATCAGAGAGTAAATCGCTTGTTGAACTCGGTCATGTAAAAAGCGATAACCCACTTTAACACGCTCGCCGCGATTGGCAATAAACCCCGTTTCGCCAAAAGCCAAAGGAATTTTATAACTCGTCGATAGCGGCAAAATTAATCCCGACTGTAAAGCCTCCCAAAGTTGACTGGCGGTGATAAATTCAGAGGCTTTATTGACAATTGCCAGAATATCTAGATTAAATTGGTTGCCAATACAAGCCGCTAATTTTAGGACATTTTGGGTTTCAATCGGCAATTGGAGAATATTACGGGCAATCAGTTCAACCACGTTGTAATCAGTGATGCCAACGGCTTGAATTTGCTGAATATCCCATTGCCAGGTATCGGTTTCAACTTGATAGACTAATAATTTTTCGACATAAAGAGTTTTGAGAATTTGAGTTAAGAAGAAGGGATTGCCTTGGGTTTTATTAAACAATAATTCAACCAGCGCTGTTACCTGTTGAGAATCAGGTGGTTGAGTTAAGGTTTCGCTGACAAGCTGGCGCACGCAATTCATCGGTAAAGGTTGCACAGTAATGGTGTGCATTAGCGTACCTGCCGCTTGAATTTTTTCTAGCGTTTTCACCAAGGGATGCGCTGCATTCACCTCATTATCGCGATAAGCGCCAATCATCAAGAGGTAGCGGCTATTCTCATCCGTCATCAACAGGTGAATCAGATTTAATGACGCAGAATCCGCCCATTGTAAGTCATCTAGAAAGATAACCAGGGGATGTTCTTTTTGACAAAAGACACCGAGAAATTCCCGAAAAACGCGATTAAAACGGTTTTGGGTTTCTGCTGCCCCTAATTTAGGCGCTTCGGGCTGGGAACCGATAATTAATTCGAGTTCTGGGATAACATCAATAATGATCTGAGCGTTGGCACCTAATGCCTCTAAAAGTTTGGCTTTCCAAAGGGAAACTTGGGCTTCGGTTTCGGTTAAAAGCTGGCGCAAAAGTTCTTGAAAGGCTTGAATTAGCGCGGCGTAGGGAATATTACGCTTAAATTGGTCAAATTTACCTGCAATAAAGTATCCCCGCGCTTCCACCATCGGTTTATGGACTTCGTTAACGATGGAGGTTTTTCCAATACCGGAGTAACCCGAAACGAGCATTAGTTCGCTTTGTCCGGTGGCAGTCTCGCTTTTTCCGGCAACGCGGTAGAATGCTTCCATTAATAGGGCAATTTCTGACTCGCGTCCATAGAGTTTTTGCGGAATCAGCAGTTGGTTGCCGCGATCGCGCTGACCTAAAGGAAAGGGTATAATTTGCCCCGTGGTTTGCCATTGATGCAGGCAGGTTTCTAGGTCAAACTTTAGCCCATAAGCGGTTTGATAGCGATCTTCGGCATTTTTCGCCAGCAGTTTGAGGATAATGGCGGATAAGCCTTCGGGAATTTGGCAATCTTCTATCTGATGCAGGGGGATGGGAGACTTGGCAATATGACAATGGACTAACTCGATGGGATCTGGGGTGGAAAAGGGAAGCTTTCCGGCTAAAATCTCATAGAGGGTGACGCCTAAAGAATAAAAATCGCTGCGGTAGTCAATCGCCCGATTCATTCTCCCAGTTTGTTCTGGAGACATATAGGCGAGAGTCCCTTCAATCAGTTGCAGATTGTTGACGCTGTGATTTTCTTGGGAAAGGCGCGACGCAAAGCCAAAGCCTGTTAGCTTCACGCTTGGCGTCTGGAGATCGATAATTATATTGCTCGGTTGAATATCTTTGTGAATGATTCTGGCTTTGTGGAGTTCTGCGAGGGTATCGGCTAGGGCGATCGCAATTTGCAAGCATTCTCCGATGGCAAGTTGTTGTCTTTTGAGGGTTTCTCGTAAAGATTCCCCTTCAAAGTCTTCTAAAATCAGCGCAAAGCTATTTTGATACTTCTCCAGGCGGTAAGGAGTCGCCACGCCGGGGCATTTTAAGTCTTTGGCGACAGCATACTCTTGGCGCAGTCGGGTAATCTCTTCGAGGGTGGGATACTCAGCCCGCAGAAGCTTAACAATGACGGGTTGTTGGGTATTGCGATCGCAACCTCGATACACCACCATTCTGTTTTCTTCAGAAATCTGTTCGATTATGTCGTACCCACGGATCGCAACCATAAAAAACTCCACAAATAGCCAGGTGCTGAATTGGGTTAAAGATTAGGATAGAGTTCTATTACCTAAACTAAGCTAACCTACAGGTAATTCTTTTTGGGGATAAACCCACTCTTGAAAGAGGTCTTGAATTTCTTTCGAGTGTTTCTCCACAATCGGCTGATAGTCTTCTTTCACGGGAATGCAATACGCGGCTGTTCGTCTTTGGGCTTTCTCCAACCAAGTTGCATGAACGGTGAACCCAATGTTCATCCTCAGATGGGCTAACTTACAGATCGGGGCTTGGAGATTTCCCGCATCAAAAATCCAAATTTCATTCCCGTTTGTTTGCGGATCGTCGCCTTCACCGTAATGGACAATACAGACAATATAACCGTCTGTAGAGCGATCGCCACGAGCGGATGGCACAAACTGGGGAGAAGTCACATAATAACCGTCAGGAAATTGATAAGAGTCAGCAATGCTTAAACGTTGGGGCTGGTTTTGGCGATCGCGTTCAATCTGGAGGCGAAGAAGGTTAGATTTACGTCCTTCTTGGGTAATTTGTTGGATCAAATTCAAGCCAACTTCCCGATAGGGATAGTTTTCGTAGAGGCTGAGAATGTGGGGGAATAATAAATCATCCCAACAGCCCAAACATCCCCAATAAATATCTTCTAAACGATCGGGAGAACCGTAGGGAGAGGTTGTGCGATAACTGGCGATCGCAGGCCCCCAAGTTAACTCTAGATCCATCACCAGTTGGGGATTTTCACCCACTTCCCCAGTCCTACCATTAATCGTCCAGCATCCCAAACGGCTGATATCCGTCGGCCCGTAAAGGACGCCATACAGCCGTTCTTTCTCAGGCGCTGGAGTGGCAAATTCATCAAAATCAAACAGGGAGATACATTCCCCCGCATCCCACGCGCAAACATGGGAGAAATGCAGCATAATTTGGTCGTCGGGATTTTTGTAATCGACCGAGAAATGAGCCGCTTCATAGGGAATTACCGCTTTTTTCGCCTCAACAATCCGAGTCCCCTCTTTCAAGTCTTGACGGCGAATGATATAGATATCGTTATTCGCCAGTTGCGGATGATCCAAAATCTTCCGCGCCCAAGCTTCTAGTTGTTGGGCTTTGTGGGATTTGAGGTAGGGCAAAAGCTCTTCAATAGAAACCTTAAAAGCGGTATCAATGACAACAATATAATCTTCCGTCAGCCCGATTTGATGGGTTGTTTGTTTAATCTTAATCGGGCGTCCATTGTGGTGAATGCGCCATTTTTTAAAGTCGCCTTTGCCATCCCAAATAATAATATCCAGAAAGTTGCCAACAAAGAACTCCACAATCGCCCGCAGAAATTGCAGCAACAACAGGAACAAATGTTTCAGTTTTGCCCAAAGGGTTTCAACTGGGGTATGATATTCGCCCACAGCAGTTTCTAGGGGAACGGTAGATTTCTCTGTGGATTGGACTCCAGCAATCGAGCGCAAGATCGCCACAATCGGGATAATCTGAGACAGCAGGTTAGAGAGCGATCGCCCTGTATTGGTCGTCACCACCTGTCCGCCATCTGTATTGGGATCGAAACAGGGATGGGCCGCCGTTTGGATCGCCTGAAAAGGGGGAGGGGGTTCAAAGGGAAGGCTAATCAGCTTAGTTGCGGGTTCCCACTCGTCATTGCGCCCGATGGGGGTGACAGCTTCTAGGGTAACGGGATCGAGTTCGTAGGGGCGTCCCATATCCCAAGTGACTAGCAGGCGATCGCAGCCCTCTTCGGCAAATCTGACGGGCAAAAAAGCTGTGTTTAACTGGTTGCGGAGACCTAAGCGTCCAGAAACCCGCGAGATCCCTAAATTTTTGAACCGCAGATCGGGAGAGTTCTGGGAACCCTGATACTTTGGATCGTAAAATGTCCCCAAATCGGCATAGTAACAGGGCGTTTTCATAATGCGAGTGGTGAGAGAAACGCCCTGTTCTAAAGCGTCAAAGTCTAACCGATAAACCATCCCCTCCCCGTTATACAAAAGCGTTGTGCCATCTTGGGAGGGTTTGACAATTGGGGAATGCGAATCCGCCTCAGCCGCGACAGAACCCACCGGCCCGACAATATAAACATGACCGTAGAGATCGGCAGGGAGAGTTCCGTCTATCACTTCTAACTGTAAAGGCGGGCCGCTAGCATGGGGATTATCTTCAGGTTTGCCAAACTCTTGGCGACTGACCGATAACACAGATCGAGGAAAACAAGCGCTAGTCATTCAACCTCCCGCCCTTAGCAGCGTTTCAGTAGAGCAATGCTGATTTTATTGCTCCCTTTGTAACATAAAATACTGACGATAAAGTTCGCAGCTTACAATCGCTGTATTGCCCAAGGGCTTAATTAGCCCCATGCTGCTGAGTTTATACATCACGATGGACTCTAAGGGGACGGGTTCGCTAGAGTTTAAGACGGTATAAAAGGCTTGTGCCAGTTCCGGTTGTTCTTGCAAGGTCACTTGATGTCTTTGCAGGTGGTGGATATAAATCCCTTTGGTGGTAAAAGCTGTTTCTTGCAATTGCTCAATTGTCGTGTCGCCGCGACTGAGGTGATAGAGGGCTAAATGAATTAAAGCCGGATGGCCGCCAACCAAAGACATCAAGGGTTGCGCTTGTTGGTCATCCGTCCACCGCAGACCGTAGCGTTGGGCTAAGGTTCTGACTTGTTCTAGAGTGAACCGACCGAGTTCTATAGGCAAACCCACATTAAACGGGGACTGTTTTAATTGCAGGGGAACGTAAATTTCGGTGGAGTGAACGATAATTAGGCGCAGCTTTTGCCAAATGGGATGTCTTTTGGCTTCTTCGTACCACGAGCGAAACAGGGGTAAAACCTCTTTGGCGACATGGGGATGCTCAAAAACATAGTTGACTTCATCTAGAGCCAATACTAGAGGCATCTGAATTTTTTCTAAGAGGTAGCAGTGGAAATAAAGGGTACAACTGATTTTGCTGCCAATATCTTCATCCCAATAGTCATCTAATTTGGGTTCTAGCTGCAATTGGCGAGTGACGTTGGCACACAGCCAGCGGAGGAAGCGGTTTAAATCGTTGAGGATGGCGCTGTCAATTTGCTCTAGGCTCAGGGTAACGGTGTGAAAGCCTTGGGTGTTGGTATGGTCTAAGGCTCTGAGCATCAGCGAGGTTTTGCCCATTTCTTTAGGGGCTTTGATTCGCACTAGCGCCCCTGGTTTTTTCATTTCATCGTAAACCTGGGCTTCTACGGGGGTGCGTTCTAGGTAAAAGGGGGAATCGAGGGGAACTGCACCGCTAGGATAATAGGGCGATCGCGCGGGCTTTATCTCTTGGGCCACACTCGACCGATAGGGGGGGATTTGATACAGGGGAACGGGTTCGGGAATGCCTTTGAGTTTGCGTAACCCCAGTTTAATCACCTCAACTTTTAACAGATGTTGAACTTGGTCATAAACCGATTGAGATAAACAAATTCCTCCCGGTTCGGCCTGTTGTTGCAGCCTAGAAGCCAGGTTGACGCCTTTTCCCATCACATCATCGCCTCGGAAAAACACATCGCCTAAATGGATGCCAATGCGATGATAGAGAATGTCTCGTTCGGGAAGGTTGCTGGAAGCGATCGCAAAGGCTTCTTGAATGGCGATCGCATAGGAAACGGCTTTTTCGGGACTTTCAAACGACATTAACAAGCCATCGCCTAATGATTTGAGGACTTGTCCGCCAAACTGCTGGCAGAGTTGACGCATCTGTTGCAAGTCGCGTTGAACCAAATGTAGGGTATGTTGTTCGTCTGCAACCATCCTGGCGGTTGAGGCGACAATATCCGTAAAAATTAAAGCGGCTGAAACAGAAATCATCTCTAGTGGGGAGTTTTGGAGTTTTAGCGCTCGGTTGACCCAATCTAAGTTGAAAATGGCAGCGTAAATAGGATTATGCACCTCCCATCGGTCTTGATGGCGAGCGATTAATCCTAGCGTTTGCAATTCCAAGCATTCAGGCGGGTTGTCAGCGATCGCGCGTCCTTGCTGTAGAATTCCCTGATAAAGCTTGAGCAATCGTTGAGTTGAGCGGGTTGGGGAAAAAAGGCGATCGCGAATTGCGCGAAAATGGACGGGTCGATCTTGTGCTTCCCAAGCTTCAATGACCTGAGTTTGCACCATTTGCTCAAGCAGGTGAGTTTCTTCCCCCTTCCTCAGAATACCCGCGCCTAGGTGGAGATGCACAAGCGAGTATAATTTTTGCGTTAAGAACGGCTGTCCCCGCGTCCAATCCCAGATTGCCAGTGCCAGAGCTTGGGGATTTTCCACTTGAGCGCCCGCCAGAGCAGCCATGCCATCGGGTTGCAACCCGTCTAGCGTCATGGCGCGACTGACGGCAAAGGGGTTCGCTTTGGGACGATTTCCAATCAATTCGCGGGGGGTGGCGGTGCCCAATAGGGCAAAGGTGAGTCTTTGATAAGCCCCATTAGCAGCGCGGCGATCGTAGCATTGGCGAATCAGGGCAAAAAACGCATCGGTCGAGAAATTCAGACCCAGGACGCTATCCACCGGGTCGATAAACAGGACAATATTTTGAGGGATTTGGCTGAGTAAAACGGTTTCAATCCACGCTTGCAAGCGCTGCACGGGGGATAGATCCGAGCGCGAGTGCCACCCGTTGCGCCGATCGAAGGGTACCCCTAAGCCGCTGGCGAGCGTCTGAACGATCCCGCCATACCATTGCTCTTCGGTAATCTGCTGGCTGCCAATCCCGCTTAAATCTAGCTCAACACAGACAATCCCTCGCGCTTGGAGTTTGTCCATTGTGCGGATTCGCAAGCTCGATTTCCCGGTTTGCGGTGCATCCAGGATATAGCAATAGTCTCCTGCTACAAGAGCTTCCTCTAGTTCAGCGTCAGCCTGTCGCTCGATGTAAGTGGGAGCGCCAAGGGGCAAGCTTCCACCCAACTGATAGTGATAAGAAGCGTTGAGTTTAGCGGTCATCGACAATGTTCCAGGCGCTCGCAATGATTTGCGGTGTTTATGTTAATTCTGGCACCGTTTTCACCGCGCTGAAGCACTAAATTTAACTGAATTGAGCTGAATTGACCTGAACTAACCTCAATTTTCGCTCCTATTCCTCCTCTTCACCTGAGTTATTTAACACCTTAGCGATCGCTTTCACCAGTGCATCCGGCTCGACAGGTTTAGCTAAATGCATCTGAAACCCTGCCGCTAGAGCCTGTTGTCGATCCCACTCACCAGCATAGGCCGTCAGCGCGATCGCGGGAACCTCTCCCCCTTGGGCAGCATTCAAGCGTCGAATCTGGCGCAGCAACGTATATCCATCCACATCCGGCATCCCAATATCTGCAATCAAAATATCGGGTTGAACGTTAGGCAGCACCGTTAAAACATCCGTTGCCGATCCCGTGACAATCGCCTCTGCGCCTTCCTGTTCTAGGATAAAAAACATCAACTCCCGCATATCCGGATCGTCATCCACCGCGAGAACGCGCACGCCCGCCAATAGAGAGCCGGAATCGGCGTTTTCAGAGGATGCTAAATTTGCAGGTTCTTGGGAAGCTGAATCCACCCAAATCGGCAATCTCACCATAAACGTTGCTCCGCGATCTTTACCCAAACTTTCCGCCCAAATCTGACCGCCATGTAGCTCTACAATATGTTGAGCAATGGCTAACCCTAACCCCAAACCGCCAAAACTGCGCGTTGTACTGCTATCAGCTTGGCGAAAATACTCAAAGACATGGGGCAAAAAATCGGGATGAATCCCAATCCCCGTATCGCTGACGCGAATTTGAGCATAATTTGCCCCTTGGCTTAACTCCACCTCCACTGCCCCACCCGATGGCGTAAACTTAATCGCATTCGAGAGTAAGTTCCAAACCACCTGTTGCAGGCGACCTGAATCGCCCATCAGGGGGGGTAATTCCGGATTTAACTGCGTTTGCAGATGAATTCCTTTGGTTTCTGCTGAGAGGCGAACCGTTTCCAGAGCCGCCTGAATCAGGGCTACCAGGTTGACGGGTTTAACGCTCAAGTTGAGCTTGCCTTGCAGAATCCGCGAGATATCGAGTAAATCTTCAATCAGTTGAGTTTGCAGTTTGACATTGCGCTCGATGGTTTCCAAGGCTCGATCGGCCTTTTCGGGCTGAAACGGTTGCGATCGCAATAATTTTGTCCACCCTAAAATCGGGTTGAGGGGGGTACGTAACTCGTGGGAAAGCACGGCCAGAAATTCATCTTTGATCCGATTGGCTTGTTCGGCTAAAACCCGCTGCTGTTGGGCGAGGCTGTAGAGTCGGGCATTATCCACCGCTAGGGCGGCTCGGCTGGCTAACTCTTCAGCAAAACGCAGATCCATTGCATCGTAACGGCGTCTGGACTCAGCAGAGACAAAAGAAATGACCCCTAAAATCCGATCCTGTGCCTTCATCGCCACCGTCATCACCGCATGAAAGCCAACCTGCCGCAGCATTTCCAGGTGTTCGGGAGAGCGAGCCGCCTCTACGAGGATTTCATCGGGAATCTCTGCGATTAGATCGGATTTCCCAGTTCGCAGGGTATAAGCCGCGCCTCGCGGTTCGTCGAGATTCAGGGGATATTTTTGTTGAATGGTTCTCGCCCACTCGATTTTTCCCGGATCGACGTGAGCGACTGCCAATTGAGAAATCGAGCCATTTTCCTCAACCACATGAACGACGCACCAGTCGGCTAAGTTGAGAACGGCGAGGCGAGCCACTTGTTCTAAGGTGGTTTGATAGTCGAGGGAAGAGGCGAGAACTGCACTCGATTGGGAGAGAAAATGCTGTCCTCGTTCGAGGCGGACGCGAGCGGTAACATCCACCACATAAACCACCACGCCTTCCACTTCTCCTTCCCGCGTGATGTTGGGCAGATAATAAACGTTATAGTAACCGGGACAGCGGTCTTGACGACCGGGAACGCTCACCGGATGTTGAGGCGAAATAAACGGTTCGCCCGTCGCGTAAATCTGCTCAAATAGTTGCACCAGATTGGGATCGGATTCGCCAAATAACTCAGCAATGGTGCGGTCTAAATGCTGTTCGCGGCTCAAGCCATTCATTTCGGCTAGAGCTTCGTTCAGGGTGACAAAGCGCTGCTGGCGGTCGAGAAACGCCATTCCGACTGGGGAGGTTTCAAATACGGTGGTGAGCTGACGCCGGATCAGATCGGCTTCTGCCCGGAGCGCCTGTTCGCGGTGTAATAGTTGTTTGCGATCGCTCACATCCACTGCGGCACAGGTAATCCCGCTAATCTGTCCATTGGCCTCATAGAGCGGCTCAACGGTGAGATCGAAATACCAGTCGCGTCCTCCCATCGTTACTTTGACTTCCTCGCGACAACCCACCCCAGTTGCGATCGCTTTGCGCTTGATGTTCTCTAGCACTTGAGCATCTTCTAGAGGGATTAAATCAATATCGCGTTTGCCCAAAATCTCCTCGACGCGATAGTCAAAGCTAGGATTGTACATCCAGGTATAGCGCAACTGACAATCTTGACTAAATACGTTCATCGGCGAGTTTTTCACCGCCACCTGCAAGCGTTCTTCGGCTTGGCGTCGAGCCAGTTCAGCTTGCTTGCGCTCGGTTTGGTCAATCGCGTAAAATACTCCCCGGCTCGGAGAGTCCTCTAAGCACGCCCCCCCAACCAGCAGCGGGATGCGACGCCCAGATTTATGCAGAATTTCTTTTTCATAAGGGGTGCAATACCCCAAGCGCAAACTTTCTTGCAGGGCTTGTTTGTCTCTGGCAAGGTATTCGGGGGGCGTAATCTCTTGCCAGGATAAGTTTTGAATTTCTTCCTGGGTGTAGCCCACTAATTCCAAAAAGGCATGATTGGCCTGTAAAATTGGGCCGTCTAGACTGCAAAACCCCATCCCCAACATATTGCACTCAAAGATCTGGCGAAAGTGAGCTTCGCGTTGGCGCAACTCTTGTTCTAGCTGTTGGCGATCGCGCAGCGCCTTTTGCTGTTCGGTGATGTCGGCTAAAATTAACCCGACGCCTAGGACTTGTCCCTGCTCGTCGCGCACGGGGTAGTAATTCGCCAGCCAATAACCGGGTTCGGTCGATCCCGGAGCTATCCCTGAAAGTTCTAAATTGAGAATGGGTTCGCCTGTGGACAACACCTGCTCGATAATGGGGCCAAAGCGTTCCGCCATTTCTGGGAAAAGTTCAGGAAACTTCTGCCCCAGATGCGCTTCCCTGGGCAAACCATTCAGCGCCGCCAGCATGGGATTGATCCGAACAAAGCGCAATTGCGGATCTATAAAGCACATCCCCACGGGAGCCGCCGTCAATAAGGTATCGAGCAGTGCTAGAAGTTCAGCTTGGGTTTTTAAGCTTTCTTGCTCCATTTGAGATTGCAGGCTTTGGCTGAGTTGCAGTTCTTCCAAAGCTTGTTGCTGTTGACAAATTTGTTGTTGAGCGTTCTGGAGTTGCTGGCTGAGTTCTGTCTGGGGTTGTTGCTCAAAGTAAGAGCGAACTAAATGTTCGAGCGTCTCGGAAGTTGAAAGTCCTTGACGACAAGCTTCAGCTTCAATCTGATTGAGGGTCGCTTGGCTAAGGGCAAATTGAACGGTTTGGGGTTGCTGGGGTTCTAGTTTGGCTGGGGTGCCCTTCATAGGTGATGTTGCTCGCTGGGTTGGGGCCGATGCAGGTTCCGTCGATCCGCGTATTAAAGAAAAAACAGGTCGCTTTCAACCGTTAGGCTGAGTACGGTTCCTCCCAGGACAGATTTGGCCCGGTCTGAACTCACCCCTGAAAGGGTATATTCTATTAAATCGAACTTCGTTTTTTTTCATAATCTCCCGCAGGGTAGATGCTGTGAAGCCCTGAAGAGAGAGCGATCGCGCTTTTCAACTTCAAATTCGATTTCCAGACGCGAAAGAACCCGCACCGACCGCTAGGCGATCCGGTGCGGGTATCCGAATGCAAAAGCAACAGCTTCTACAGCCCTAAGCGATACTCAGAGACATCACTTCATCAGCCATTTCAAAATTCGGCGTCACATTTTGGACATCATCCAAATCTTCCAAAGCATCAATTAACTTAAGAAGCGATCGCGCCTGGTCAAAATCCGTCACTTCTACCGTATTATTGGGAATCCAGCGCAACTCAGACTCCAACACCTCAAACCCACTATCCTGTAAAGTTTGGCTGAGGTTTTGCAGATTCGTCACCTCCGCAAACACCTCCGCGACTGGGCCGTCCTCTTCTTCCGAAATCTCGTAAGACTCGGCCCCCCCTTCTAAAGAAGCTTCCAGCAAGGCTTCCTCATCCAGGGAACCGCCAACGCGCACCACTCCCTTTTGATCGAACATCCAACTGACACACCCCGTCTCGCCCAAATTTCCGCCTTGTTTGCTGAAGGCGGCGCGCAAGTCAGCGGCGGTGCGGTTGCGGTTATCGGTTAGCGCTTCAACCAGGATCGCCACACCCCCCGGCCCATAACCTTCGTAGCGAATCGCTTCATATTGGTTTCCCTCTCCCCCCCAGGTGCCTGCCCCTTTAGCGATCGCCCTGTCGATATTGTCATTGGGGATACCTGCGGCTTTGGCTTTTTCAATGGCCGTTCGCAACTGAAAATTCCCCGCCGGATCGCCCCCACTGCGGGCGGCGACTATAATTTCGCGAGAAATCTTGGTAAAGGTTTTGCCTTTTTTCGCATCCACTCGTTCTTTTTGACGTTTAATATTCGCCCACTTACTGTGTCCTGCCATAGATTCAACGGAAGGGATTAACAAACTAAGTTCATCGCTATTGTATCGGTTGCAACGATCGCAGCTTAAGAAAAATTGGACAAATGGCGATCGCCCCTAACCCAGTAGCGACAATAGAGAGACACCAACTTGAGAGAGTGACGCATGAGTGAATCGATCGTCAGCTTAATGGAACGCCTCCCCAGCGATAACATTACCGTGAAGGTGCTGCGGGCGCTAGATTTTGTGGTTCCGGGTCAGTGGAATAATCTTGTCGGGTTTGATGCCACGATTCGATCGGTGACAGGAGAAACCGATCCGGGGCGCATTCAGCAAATCCGCGATCGCGCGACGCTATTGTATCAAGACCCCAAAGAACCCTATCAGTTTGCGGTGCGCCTCTACCAAACTATCGATAAAGCCGATGTCGCCTTGGGAACCGCAGCAATGGCGAATAAGGTGGGCGAAAAAATTGGTTTTCTCTCGGTTCTCAACCAACTCACCCCAAAAGCCGATGTCTTGCAATCCGTCGATCTGGGTTTAAAAATAGCCGTTGAACTGCTGGCTTTCTCCAGACTCAATGGCATTTCCCCCAACCCCAGCCAATTTGCCAATGCCCTATCGCAAAATTACCAAGATGCGGCTTTAATGCGGATGGCGGCTTTAGTCTGCATTGATGCCGTCTTGCCCCTCGGCCCCAATTTCTTAAGTAAGATTCACAGCGTCATTGATAATGACAATGGCTCCGTTCTCGAACAGAACCCGGCTTTTGCAGCCGTCAGCAGCTTTATCCCTGGAGAGAATAACGCCAGCAAACTGGGTTTTGTGCGCGAGAGTCTGAATGCAGTTCAAGGTTGGATGAGCGGTTTTGTCGCGCGTACGGGGGTGACACCCCAGTCGATTATCAGCCACTTAGGCAATACGATTCAGTTGGCGGATGACAAATTAGATTTTGTAGCCGCTTTTTTGGATCAAACTACCAACTACTTCGAGCATACGGGCATTCAAACGGTGGCTAAAAGTTTAGTGGTGCGCGCCAATAGTTTAGTCGATCGCCAACAAACGCCCATTATCTCCCAATCGGTACAGTCTCCCAACATTCCTCCAGAGAGAATTGGCACCGATGGGCAATATCATGAAAGTGGATTGGCGCAACGGGTCGAACGCAGCCTGAGAACGGCCGGGTTGAATTCGGTGTGGGTGGCTCAAACCGGGGGAACCGTTGTTCTCAAAGGCCAGGTGAAAGGGCGTTCTGAGTTGGATCGAGCGATCGCGATCGCTAAATCCGAAAAAGGCTGTACTCAAGTCAATAGCGAACAACTCAGCATCAGTTAACCCCCTCTAGCAATTTCCGATCAAAGTCGGTTTTGCTAAACAGCGTTCTAGCACGGCTTGCAGGGCTTCTAACCGGACGGGTTTGCTCAAATAGTCATCCATTCCGGCAGCGAGACAGCGTTGCAAGTCGCGTTCTAAGGCGCTGGCATACATGGCAACAATCCGAGGGCGCGAGGGGGCCGGATGGGGTTTTAAGCGCGGATGGGGGGACAGTCCGCCGCATTCAGCCGAGGTGGCGTTCAGCGGCCAAGAGTTGACAATGCACTCCGTTGCTTGAAACCCGTCCATCTCCGGCATTTGGATATCCATTAGCACCAAATCGTAAGGCTGGCGACACAAGGCTTCTAAGACTTCCAAGCCATTCCCCACCACATCGGCGCGGTAGCCCAAACCTTGGAGAAGTTGCAAGACCATCCGTTGGTTGACCACGCTATCTTCAGCCAGCAGAATCTTTAAAGGGCGATCGCTGGCGTCAAACGGAGAGGTGGGCAGACTGGGGCGACTCCTAGCGCCCGCAGGTTCGACCGCAACGCACAGATCGGTAAGCGTTTCATAAAGCTGTTTGGGTTTCAGGGGTTTGGTTAAATACGCCGCCCACTCTGAATCGCGATTTGTACAGCGTTCCCGGCGAGCATCGAGGCTTTGTCCCAAATAGGTCAGCACAGCGATCGCGAAGGGACAATCGTTCGGCACAATGGCTTGAGACTCTAGAATTTCAGCATCCACGATCGCCACATCGCACGGATTTCCTTGTTCTACCCAGACTAGCGCCGCGCTATAGCTTTCTAGGGCTTGCACGCTCATTCCCCATTGCTGGGCGTACTGGCGGATAATTTGTTGGTTGGTGAGGTTGGCGGCGATCGCTAAAAGTTGTCTGCCTTGCAGTTGAGGAATGCGATCGCTCAAATAAGCCGCTTGGGGACTCTCCGCAGACTCAGCCACAATCGTAAAATGGAAGGTTGAGCCTTGACCCTCCACGCTTTCTACCCACATCTTCCCGCCCATTAATTCGCTCAGACGCCGACTGATTGCTAGCCCTAACCCGGTTCCGCCATAGTGACGCGTGGTGGACGCATCAACCTGAGAAAACGATTGAAACAATCGGTCTTTGCGGTCTTCGGGAATGCCAATTCCAGTATCTTTTACAGCAAAATGGACTTCATACCAGCCTGCGCCCTCTTCTTGAGGTTGACCGTTTTTCGCTAGATGCAACGGACGAGCATTCACCGAAACGACAACTTCACCTTGGGCAGTGAATTTAACGGCATTTCCCGCTAAGTTCACCAAAATTTGTCTGAGGCGGGTGATATCGCCAATCAGTGTCGGAGGCGTTCCTGGGGGAATCAGATAGGCGAGGTTAAGACCCTTGTCTGCGGCTTGAGCCACCAGTAAATCGAGCGAGTCTTCTACGCAATCGTACAGGTTAAACGGTTGGGTTTCCAGTTCCAGTTTGCCCGCTTCAATTTTCGAGAAGTCGAGAATATCGTTAACGATGGTGAGTAGCGAGTTGCTACAGGTGCGGATGGTTTCGACGTATTCGAGTTGCTCTTCGTCGAGTTCGGTATCCAAGAGTAGCCCCGTCATCCCAATCACGCCATTCATGGGGGTGCGAATTTCATGGCTCATGTTGGCGAGAAATTCGGATTTGAGGCGGGTTGCAGACTGCGCTTCTTGTAAGGCTAAGTCGAGGGCGGTGTTTTTGCGCTTCAGTTCTTTGGCGATGCTGGCGTTGTGGCTTTCGGCTTGTTTAAGGGCGGCGATATGGCGGCGCAGTTGCCAAAGGGTTGGGGCAAAGATTAATAATCCTTCCAGGAATAAGAGGGCGAGAATCGCATAGAGGAGATTGCGCTGAATTTGTTGAACTTCGCCCAAGTGTTGGCTGGCGGCTTGGTGGTACTGGCTGGCGATCGCTTCCATGCGGGCGTTAAAGTCGGCTTCATGAGCCAGCAAGGTTTGCACGCGGCTACCCAGATTGGCGTTGGAGGGGGTTTCTAAAATCTCTTGGGTGGCTTGAAGCAGGGTTTGATAGCTAGGGGCGATCGCTTCCCATTGGCGGCGAATTTCCGGGGTGAGGGGAGGCGGAAGATGCTGTTGCGGATCTCCGGTTTGTAAGGTTTGGTGCGTGTCTCTCCACAGGGTAAAGGTGGTTTCCAGTTCGGCGCGGTAGGCTTGACGAAGTTCGGGGGTGCTGGCGTGCTGGAGGGCGATCGCGCTTTTGGTGAGTTTCTCTCCCAAGGTTAACTGGCGACTGACCAGACTCAGGGTATGGGTGCTGTACAGTTGTTGGTTGAGCGATCGCTCGATCCAGGCGTGTCCTAATAACGATAAAATAGCGATCGCGCCGAGTGCTGCAATGTATAAGGCAGCAAGGCGACGCTTGGGAAAATGAAGCGGAGATTCTGAAGACATAGTTGTTACCGATACGGTCGGTTGGTCGATAGCAAAGGTTGACTGGAAGTCCCAATGCACGACAGGTGCAGTAGAACGTCAAGTTCTACCGATTCAAAGTTGTTGTGAAGATGCACCCACTGAATTGAGCTAAACTCAGGATTTATGCGGAGCCTGCCGTCTTTCATGGTGTAAAGACTTGGCGTTCCCAGTCTTTACGTTCAACCCTATTAACAGGATGCCCTGGAAAGCGTCAACTGCAAATCAGTAATGACCGCAACGAATTTCCTGTTAGCCTTAAAGAATCATGCTGTTGACTGCCGAACTTCTGTTTTACTTCCAACGGTGCAACCGCCGAGCCTTCCTTGAGGTTTATGGCGATCGCACTCAGCAAGATCCTCAAAGCGATTATTTGGGGAAACTGTTACAAGATAGCGCTGCTCACCAACATCAGGTTTTGGCAGACTATGATTACCAATCGCCCATTTACTCCTCCTCAGATTGGCAGGCGGGAGCAGAAGCCACGCGAGAAATGATGCGTCAAGGCGTGAGTTGCATTCATCGCGGGGTTCTCCTGGTTCCCACGCAAGCCTCGTCTGGCATTTCTTTGTTGGGCGTACCCGATTTATTAATTAAATGTCCCGGAGAGTCGGAGTTTGGCGACTGGCTTTACGTTCCCACGATTGTCCGTTTGGGAAAGCGTCCTAAGTTTGATTATCAGATTATTGCTGCATTTCATGCGTTTCTCCTGCTCTCGGTTCAAGGCACGATGCCGCAGGTGGCCGGGCTAGAATTGCGGGATAATCGTTTCTACTCGGTGAATTTGCATAAGGTGTTGCCTCAGCTTGAAGCGCGTCTGCACGATTGTTTGGAAATGCTAGATGCTCGCTTAGAGCCAGAGGTGTTTATTAGCCGCCAGCGCTGCAATCTTTGCAACTGGTTGAGTAGCTGCAAGCAGGTGGCGCAGTCGCAAAATCATTTGTCTTTAATTGCAGGGGTAACGCCGACTCGCTACCAAAGTTTGCAAGCGTTGGGGGTGACGACGGTGGAGTTGTTAGCCCAAAGCCATCCTCAGCATCTAGAAGGGGAAATTGAGCCAGAGGTAGCGGCTCAGTTGGTGGTGCAAGCCCAAGCGGTTGTCCAAAATCAGGCGATCGCCAAATCTCAACCCCTCCCCAATGATTTACCCGTGTCTGCGGTGGAACTCTATTTTGATATTGAGGCAGAACCGGAACTGAATCTAGACTATCTCCTGGGCGTGCTGGTGGTCGATCGGCGATCGCAAACTCAGGTGTTTCACCCCTTCCTCGCCCCTCATCCGGATGCGGAAGCCCAAATTTGGCAGCAGTTTCTAGAGTTGGTGGAATCCTATCCCGATGCGCCGATTTTCCATTTCTGCGATTATGAGGTAAAAGCAACTCGCCAGCTCGCCAAACGCTACTCTACGCCCAGACAGCGCTGGGAACCTTTACTCAAGCGGTTTGTGGATATTCACGAACGGGTGACGCGCTTGGCGATTCTCCCGGTTGAAGGCTACGCGCTGAAGGCGATCGCCCGATGGATGGGGTTTGAGTGGCAAGATAGTCGGGCCAATGGCGCTCAGTGTATTTACTGGTACGATCGCTGGCTGAAAACAGGCAATCCGCAATATCTAGAGGCGATCGTTCGCTACAACCAGGATGACTGCTTGGCTACCCATCGGGTGAAAGAGTGGCTGGTACAGTATTTTTTACCCACCCGCTTTTCTAGGTTCTAGGAGCGATCGCCTGACTCCATGAAAATACTGAATTGAAGGCTAACTAGGGTAGCGTGAAAATATTTAAATTCGGTAAAGCTAACGTTAGATTTCGGTAAAGCTTCTGAGTATTTTCCGCAGTTTTTCAGTTCTTGTGTAACGATTGAGAGACGTTGAACTGCAAAAATACTGAAACGAAAATTAACCTAGCGATCGCCATAACGCTGAGGGCAAGCTGAACTGCGAGTCAAGATTAACCTAACGGTTTTCTAGACTCCACACGCTTTGCCATATCAATGCAGTGAAACCACGGAATTAGCCGCCAGGGGTTGCTGTTGGTACTCATCGCAACGACGCACCCGAAGTATCAACAAATTCAAATTTTTCACTTGAGACTGGGTATGAAACAAATATTCACAAGCCTGTTAAGTTTAACACTGTCTTGCTGTGCGGTGGCTTCAGTAGTTCATTTGCCATCGGCTGTTGCCAATGACACTCCTTCTCCCCAATTAACCTCCACAGACATTAACCATCTTCTCGATCTCGATACCCGTTTGATGCAGTTAACCAATGGGATTAATCTCAGTCACTGGTTTGCCCAAAGTTCCAATTACAGCGATACGAGACTCAATAGCTTTATTACCCAAACCGATCTCGCCACCATCAAAAGCTTAGGCTTCAATCATGTCCGCTTGCCCGTCGATCCGGTCTTACTTTTAAATGAAGGCAATCCTAGCGATCTCAACGCCCATTACTTACAACATCTCGACCGGGCTTTAAACTTGATTTTAGATAATGACCTTGCCGTTATCGTTGACCTACACCCGAACAGTTCGTTTAAAGAGCGTCTCGCCAAGGACGATGGCTTTGTGGCCCAAATTTCGCAATTTTGGGGAAGTTTTGCTCAACACCTCAGCCATTTCGATCCAGAACGCCTGTTTTTGGAAGTGCTTAACGAACCTTCCTTTAACTGGTATCTTTCCGAAAACCCCGTAGAACGTTGGGATTGGGTACAAAATCAGTTAATTGACAGCATTCGCGTCCATGCGCCTCAGCATACCATTCTGGCAACGGGTCATGACTGGAATAATATTGAGGGGTTGCTGCAACTGACGCCAATTGCCGATCCGAATGTCATTTATAGCTTGCATTTCTACGAACCGATCGTTTTTACCCATCAAGGCACAGATTGGGTTCACGAACACTTGAGTTATATCAGAAACTTACCCTACGGCGTGGATGATGATGATTGCGAGCAGGTTTTAAGCCAGATTAGCCTGCAAAAGGCGGTAGATTTAGCCTATGGCTATTGCCAAGAGGAGTGGGATCGCGACAAAATTAAAGCGCGGATTGCTACCTTGGCTGCTTGGAAGCAAGCACATCAGGTGCGCGTGGTGGCGACTGAGTTTGGTGCTAGTCGTTTTTGGGTGAATCCAGAGGATCGCTTTGCCTGGACGCAAGATGTACGTTCTGTTTTAGAAGAATACAATATGGGCTGGACACTGTGGGACTATACGGGCAATTTTGCCCTCGCCCCTAAAACAGACGGCATTCGGATTGTCGATCCTCAACTGGTGAGTGCTTTGGATTTGGAACCCGAACAAGAAGTATTTCAGCCCCCCCAATCGGTTCCAGAACCTAGCGCGATCGCGGGATTGGCTTTAATGGTTATCCTCGCGAAACGCAAGCTGAATCGCGTTTAACCAGCGATAAGCCTAAAATCGCTAAATCTCGCTGAATTCCATCCAATTGGGCAACCTTGGGCAAATACCCCCAGCGTTGAAAGCCGAATTTCTCAAACAGGCGCAAACTGGGTTGATTGTGGGCAAATACAAACGCCAACAGCGTTTCTAACTCTAACGAGGGACTCGTTTGAATGGCATGGTGCAACAGTTGATGTCCCACGCCACAACCGCGATGTTCTGGTGCAATGTAAATACTGAGTTCAGCGGTGGCTTTGTAAGCCGGACGACCATAAAAATCTTGGAAACTCAGCCACCCGATAATTTGCTCTCGGACTTGAGCAACCCACAGGGGACGGGTTTGGGGATGGTGAATGTTATACCAGGCTTGGCGACTGTCTACAGAAATCGGTTCGAGGTCTGCTGTCGCCAAACGCCCTGGAACGGCAGTGTTATAAATCTCGACGATTCTGGGTAAATCGCTTTCGGTGGCATCGCGGATCGTTAGGGGCAGTTGGAGATGAATCATCGGGCTTAGACCGGGTGGGAAGGTCTATGGGCATAGCACCTTCAGTTTAACGCTGCGCCATTGGCACAAGGAAATTCGTTTTTTGGTCATTATTGAGGTTTACTAAACGGGGCAATGTATATTACAATACGGTTTGTCAGCGAGATGAACGCCCATTCACTCACCCCATCTCCAAAAAAGTTTTGGCAAAGGGGTTGACAAAGCCTGAAAAAGGCAGCATAATGGGAGATGCGTCAAAAATGGGACTGTAGTTCAATTGGTTAGAGCACCGCCCTGTCACGGCGGAAGTTGCGGGTTCGAGCCCCGTCAGTCCCGTAGAAAAAAGAACATCACGCAAGCTTTAATCCGACTTAAGTCAAGATTAGAGCTTTAACTGCGTAATGGCCACATTACCTGAAAAGCAAACCTCGACATCCGATCCGGGGGTCAAAGGGCGATCGCTATATTTCCCCACATAATAATACTCGTTGCCCTCAACGCGGTAATTCACTGGCAATGGCTGCTTGCAGGGCCGACAAAAAACCAGTTCTGGAGAATCGGCATCGGGTGCTAAATGGGGCAAATTCACATTCCAGAAGGTTCCTGGCTCCCACGGCTGACTTAGTAATTCGGCTAAAATTCCGGCGGTGAGTTGGGCGGCAAACTCCCAATCAATCGGCAAACCTTTTTTGATGTAGTGAGAAATAGCGATTCCCGGTACGCCTAACAGTGCCGCTTCGCGCACGGCGGCGACGGTTCCTGAGATATAGACATCAACGCCTAAATTCCCCCCAGCATTAATTCCCGATAGCACGCATTGAGCATCGGGGAACAACTGAGTTAAGGCCAGGCGCGTGCAGTCGGCGGGCGTTCCCTGAATGCCGTAGGCGCTGGGAGAGCGTTTTTCTACGGCAATGGGTCGAGTGGTGGTGACTTGATGTCCGCAGCCAGAATAATGACCCAAAGGCGCTACAATTACCGCTTTTTGGGAAACCGCTTGTTGTAAAGCCTGAATTCCGGGGGCATCAATGCCATCGTCGTTGGTTAAAATTAGCGTCATTTTGCTCAATCTAGGTTAAAACGAACTCCCTCAATAGAATAGTCCGGAAGAACCCACGCGAATCGCTCCCTTCCATCCCCCAAAAGCGATAATCTGTCAGTAGGATTTTTATCATCTTCAATAAAGCGTATGCAACGATTACACCGATACTTGTCCTATTACATTCTGCCGCTGCTATTGGGAGCATGGCTCTGGGGAGGGTTTGCACTCCCAGCAAGCGCTACTGGAGTTTATCAAATTCCGCAAGTTAATCCGGGCGAACCCACTTGGGTGATTGATGATGGCGATAAAATTAGCCGTCTCAATGAAGGTAAAATTAGCGAGCAAGTCGAACAATTGGCCCAAGAAACGGGTCAAGAGGTGCGGTTTGTGACGATTCGTCGCCTCGACTATGGGGAAACCATTGAAACCTTTGCCGATCAATTGTTTCAAAAGTGGTTTCCCACGCCTGAAGCCCAAGCCAATCAAACTCTGTTAGTTTTGGACGTGGTTACGAATAACTCGGCCATTCGCACGGGGGAAAAGGTAAAGACAGTCTTGTCTGAAGAGATTGCTCAAAGCGTTGCTTCAGAAACCCTGCAAGTTCCCCTGCGCGAGGGAGATAAGTACAATCAAGCCCTATTAGATGCTAGCGATCGCCTCAGCTTAGTGCTATCTGGTCAGCCCGATCCTGGCCCGCCAGTAGTGGCAGATCGGGTGAAGGTTGAAGGCACGTTCGCCACCCCAGAAGAAACCCAAGAAAGCAATGCGATCGTTTGGGTGGTGGCTTTGTTGATTGCGGCAACGGTTATCCCAATGGCGACTTACTATCTTTTTTATGCCAAATAGTTAATCTTGCACGTACTCTTGAGCATGAATCAGAGCCATCTCGGCTCTGACCAATTCTCGCCCTAAATAAGCCGCATGATCGAGTAAGGTGACAGGCGAGGGGTGAGTTTGCTCGAAAATCTTGACGCACACTTCTTTGGCTGTTTTCCCGGTAAATAGGGTTTCGGCGGTGCGGTTAACTTTTCCGCGTGCGGGAATGACTTCTCCGGTTTCGGGATCGACGGCTAAACCGCGATCGTTAATGACGTTGGTATAGTGCTTGGCACAAATGAGTTTTGCCTCTCGATCTAAGTAAATAATGAAATAGCCGCCTGGATCGAGTTCGATCTCTCGTTTGGAGAGTTGTTCGTCAATTTTAGTGATGGTTTGGGCAGTTGGGTTCATTAGCTGAAAATTAAGATGAAAAGATGCTTTTCCTAGTCTAAGAAAAAGCGCGATCGCTCGTGGCGTTAGTGAAAGCGAATTTTGAGCGATCGAAGTGTCCTCGGACGCTCTAAAATGGCAATTATGCCTAAACTTGACAGTATCGCGATCGCGAATATTCAAACCCTGCAACGCCAAGCTGCCTCTTTGTTACTCTACCAAGATGTTTGGCGAAACCCTGCAAGTCAAGCGTTTCTTCATCTCCTCAATACCTTGACTCAGGTTGAGATTAATATCAATCATTGCTTGCAAGCCTATGGGAATTGGTTTAGCGCGATCGCTCAAACCGGACAAACTTGGCCCGATTTTTTGATTCAACAGATTCTACAATCGGAGAATCCGTTTACCCAGCAAGCCCAACATCAAGACTTAGCAACCCTACCTCTAGCGCTCGTTAAGGCGGCTCAGTCTGACTTACAGGTGCTACAAGATATTTATAACTGCGATTGTCAATTGCTGGCTCAGTGGGTGCAGCAGGTGGCTGAACTGCCTAAAATGCCCACCGTCTGGGTTGTAGAGGCTCAAGCGCCCCATTTTTTGCAACAGAGTAATAATTGGGCTAAGGCTCTTCCAGAGTTAGCTCAGTATTATCGTCAGCATGGGGTGGGATTGTTTGCTCGGTTCCGCGCCTTTCGTTACTCTACAGGACAACTGATCGGCATTGCAGTTCCCGATCCGATTCAGTTAGAAGAATTGGCCGGATATGATGCCCAACGAGAGGCTTTACTCAAAAATACAGAATTTTTATTAGCCGGCTACCCGGCGTTGCATGTTCTGCTTTACGGGAGTCGAGGTAGCGGTAAATCGTCTTTAGTGAAGGGATTGTTGCATCGATACGAGCATCTTCGCTTAATTGAAGTGGGCAAGTCGGAGTTAACCCACCTGCCAGAAATTGTAGAGCGCCTGCGAAGTCTGCCTCAGAAGTTTATTATCTTTGTAGATGATTTATCGTTTGAAGAGGATGATGATGCATTTAAATCGCTCAAGGTGGTGTTAGAAGGGAACTTGACGGCACGACCCCAAAATATGGTAGTCTATGCCACCTCTAACCGTCGCCACTTGATTCGCGAGTTTTTTAGCGATCGCCCTCGTCCCAGCAATGCCGAAGAAGTGAATGCTTGGGATACAGTACAAGAAAAACTCTCGTTTAGCGATCGCTTTGGCTTAACGCTGACCTTTGAAAGCGCCAATCAAGACACCTATCTAGAAATTGTCCGCCATTTGGCTCAGTTAGCCGCCCTCGATCTATCTTGGGAGGATATTCGCGATCGCGCCTTGCAATGGGCAACCCGTCACAATGGTCGCTCTGGACGAACGGCCCGCCAATTTGTAGACTTTCTTCAAGCGGAAATTGCTTTATCTTCCCTAGAACGAGGGTAAGCGCGATCGCGTGCGAGGAGCGCAACAATTCTCAAATTTGAAGCAATGGCCGACAAACAGGATAAGTTATAAAAATTAAAGCAAATAAGCACTGTTGCGTCGTTTCTTATCCCTGTTGAGTGGTTGCTTGCTAAGGTCAGGGGCAATCATCACCACAACCAATCTCACTATTACCTGACCCAATCAACGTGCTGTGAGGAGTAAAGACAGTGACCTTGAGCGAGTCAGTCGATCTCAATTCCCCCTCGCCTCTAAATCAGAATCCTCAATTTCAGGTAGGTGGACTAGATCTCCCATCAACTTCTTCCTATCATCCTAATCTAGGGGGAATGGAGGAAATCCCAAGTCCCGTTTTTGATTTAAAGAGTCTAGGCGATCCAGAAAATTTTCTTTTACCCACCCTTTCCCATTCTCCGTTTTCGCTACCCCCAGTCGTAGATGCCCCAAACTGGCAAGCTGAGGAATCGATGCCGGGGGTTGATTTTAGCACTCAACCCGGACAGGCGATCGTTTTCATTGACGCCGCCGTTAGCGATGTCGCCCATTTGGTTTCCGGCGTCGCACCGGGAGCCGAAGTGGTAGTTCTAGATGCTCAACAGGATGGGGTTGCCCAAATTAGTCAGGTGTTAGCCGGACGAACCCACGTCAGTAGCGTACATATCGTTTCCTTCGGGCAGCCGGGAAGCCTGCAATTGGGCAATACGCTGCTAGATGGAACAAGTTTAAACGCCTACCAAAGCGCGATCGCCTCTTGGAAAAATGCCTTAATGACAGGGGCTGATATTCTCCTGTATGGGTGCGATGTTGCAGCCGGAACAGTCGGATTAAACTTTATTCAACAACTCAGTCAACTCACGGGTGCAGATGTCGCCGCCTCCATTAACCGCACTGGCAATGCTAACTTAGGAGGTGATTGGATACTGGAAGTTCAAACCGGCTCAATTGAATCGCCCCTAGCCTTTGAACCCAAACTCATGCACGCCTATCAGTCCGTGTTTGATACGTTTCGGATCAATAGCGTCACTGTAACTGAAGGAGATTTAGGCGATGTCACCAATGCCGTATTCACAGTTTCCCTAGACCGCACCAGTACAGATGTCGTCTCGGTAGTGTTTCAAACCAACGATGTCACCGCCGTTTCTCCAGAAGATTATCGAGCTATTACCCGCACCTTAGTCTTCGGTTCAACCGAAACTTCACGAACCGTCACTGTTCCAGTCTTCGGTAACAATATTGTGGATGCCGACCCAGAACGCACCTTTGACGTACAACTCCTGAGTCCCTCAGAAGGCGCTACGATTGGCGTTGCTCAAGGCAGCGGTACAATTATTGACGACGATGAATTACAAATTTTTATCCAGAACGCCTCCATCACTGAAGGCGACACGGGAACCACTGATGCTTTAGTCACCGTTCGCCTCTCCCAACCGATTAATCAAGCCGTCACCGTCACCTATTCAACCTCCGATGGAACTGCAACCGCTGGAGAAGATTACGAGGCCGTCAGCGGGACGCTTACCTTTGCACCCAACCAAGATACCCAAACCATCCGCGTCCCCGTGATTGGCGATACAGTGGTGGAAATGAACGAAACATTCTTCGTTCAGCTATCCAACCCATCTGGCAATGCAGTTTTAGGGAACGAACAAGCCACCGTCACGATTCTTGAGGACGATCAACTCTTTCTCTCGGTTAGCAATCTTACAGTGACAGAAGGAGACACAGGAACTCGCAATGCCGTTTTTACCGTAAGTTTAACGCCTGGAGATTTACCCGTAACCGTTAATTACACAACCGTTGCCGGGACAGCTACAGCCGGGACTGATTTCACGCCAGTTACGGGTAGCCTCACGTTTGCCCCCGGCGAGACTGAAAAACAGGTCACGGTACAAGTAATTGGCGATACTGTACCCGAAGTGAATGAAACTTTCTTTCTCCAACTCAGCAATGCTTCAGGAGCGGCCTTAGCCAATGAAGGTCGAGGAACTGCAACGATTATTGACGACGATCTCTTAATTTCGGGGATTAAGTGGGACGATCGCAATAACAACCAACGCCGCGATCCTGGGGAACCCGGATTAGCAGGCGTCACCATCTTCCTAGACCTCAATGATGATGGCATTTTAGATGAAGGCGAACGAGTGGCTGTCACTGATGCATCAGGACGTTATACGTTTGATAATCTGGTGGCTGGCGATTATGTGGTTCGAGAGATTGTCCCTGAAGGCTATATTCAAACGTTCCCGGCTGAAAATCCCGGTCTAGATCAAGATGAACCTTATCGGATTACCCTAGAACCGGGCGAGGTAGAGCAAAATGCCAACTTTGGTAACTTTTTAATTCCAGTCCCAGGGATTGATATTCAAGGGGTGACAGAAATTGAAGGCACTAATGGCACAACAGATTTTAACTTTGTGGTGCGGCTTTCAACGCCAACGATTGTTCCTGTCACGGTGACTTATACAACGGCTGATGATACGGCGAGGGCGGGACAAGACTACCAAGCCACCTCTGGAACGCTCACGTTTGCCCCTGGAGAAACGGAAAAAACGATTACAGTACCTGTGATTGCTGATAATGTCATTGAACCCACAGAAAGGTTCTTTGTCCGCTTAACAGGGGCGGCGCGCGGCACAATAACGACGAATCAAGCGGTTGGTACTATTCTCGATGATGATTTACCGGCGGTGAGAATTGGGGATGTAGCCGTTCCCGAAGGAAATGCTGGCACGACGAATGCTATATTTACCGTCCAACTCGATCGCCCAGGTATCGTCCCAGTCACGCTGAACTATACCACAGAAGATGGAACGGCACGGGCAGGGGAAGATTATCAAGCGGTGAGCGGTTCTTTGAGCTTCGCGCCAGGAGAAACTCAGAAAACAATTGCTGTTCCGGTTATTGGTGATACGCGCATCGAACCTGACGAAACTTTCTTTGTGGTTCTCAGCAATGTGACAGAGGCAGTAGTCAGGGATTCGCGAGCGATTGGCACGATTATTAATGATGACTTTAGTACCCCTGTCTCGCCACCGCCTTCACCCTCTCCAGTTCCGGCCCCGGCTCCTCCTGTCGATCCCACTCCGCCGACAGCGCCGCCACCTCCCCCCCCCCCCCCACCGCCGGAGCCGCCCCCGTTTGCCCCACCGCCCCCGGCGATTATCGACCGGACGCTATTTTTACCCTTAGATCGGTTTAACGTGTTCTTTGGGGCGCAGGGACGCTTAGGAGGCGTAAACCTCCAAGATCCAGCCCGCCTACTTTTTGACGAAAGCTATTACCTGGCGTTAAATCCAGCAGTTGCTCAAGAAGTTAATCGCGGAAACTTCCGCAGCGGATTCGATCACTATTTGCAATTTGGGCAATTTGAGGGACGCGATCCCAGTCCTTTGTTTAATACCAGTTTCTACCTGTCTCAAAATCCCCAAGTGGCAGATGCGATCGCCCAAGGTCAAATGCCGAGTGCGTTTAGTCACTTCATTCAGTTTGGCATTTTTGAAGGTCGCGATCCCAGCGCCCTATTTAGTAATGCAGAGTATGTAGCTCAAAATCCAGCAGTTCGGGATGCGATCGTTCAAGGCTCCTTTGCCAGTGGCATTCAACACTATCTTCAATTTGGTCAATTTGAAGGTCGCGAACCTCGTCTACAACTATTCGATGAAGCATTTTACTTAAATGCGAACCCTGCTGTTGCAGAAGCAGTCTCTAGAGGTGCATTTACCAGTGGTTTCCAGCACTACATTCTTTTCGGACAATCAGAAGGTCGCGATCCCAGTCCCCTGTTTAGCGAAAGTTTCTACCGCTCTCAATATCCGGCGGTCGCCCAAGTTATAGCTCAAGGCGGTTTCCGAAGCGGTTTTGAACATTACTTGCTATTTGGTCGGGCAGAAGGACGTTTACCGAGACCGGCATAAACGCCTTTTGCGAGAGGAGGGGAGATCAACCTCCTCCTCTCGCTTCGCTGATCTAACAAATTAATTAAAACCAAAAACCTCTGTATTGAAGTGAATCATACAGAGGTTTTGAGTAAATAAGAACCTGGCACTGAGCTATTGTGGCAGGAGGCAACCCTCCAACTATCGTCGCCGCAGTAGCGTTTCACCTCCGAGTTCGGGATGGTTTCGGTGTGGTTCCACCACGCTAACAGCACCAGGAAAAGG